>JAVEEB010000324.1 GCA_030840665.1 Frankiaceae bacterium
CCCCTTGGCCATCGCCCCCGGCGCCCCCGTCGTCGTCGTGCCCGTCGGGGACCTCCAGCGGATCCCCTGGGCGCCGCTGCACGACGGCCCCACGACCGTGGTGCCGTCCGCGGCGATGTGGCTCCGGACGGCCGGCCAACCCCGAACAACCGACCACGCGACACTGGCCGCCCCTCAAGGCGCCGCCGCTCCACGAGTGGCGGTCATCGCGGGCCCCGGCGTGCCCGGCGCGCTCGAGGAGGCGACGGTGATCGCGGCGGCGTACGTCAACGCCGCGTTGCTCGCACAGCCCGAGAGTTCCTGCCGCGCGGTTGCAGCGCTCCTTCAAGTGGTCGACGTCGCGCACTTCGCCTGCCACGGTCGCCTGCGTGCCGACAACCCGGCGTTCTCCGCGCTGCTCCTGAGCGACGGACCCCTGACGGTGCACGAGCTCACCCGCCGCGGCGGTGCCCCGGCGACGGTCGTGCTCGCGGCGTGCGAGTCGGGCGCGCAGGTCGGCTTCGCCGGCGGGGAGGCATTGGGCTTCGTGTCCGCGTTGCTCGCGGGCGGCAGCACGGGGGTCATCGCGAGCAGCGTGCTCGTCAGTGACGAGGGGACCAGTCCGCTCATGGTCGCCGTACACGAAAGTCTTGCTGGTGGCTCGACGGTGGGTGAGGCGCTCTGGTCCGCGCGGCAACGTGCCGACCTCGACGACTCCCACCAGCTCGCGTCGTGGTGCGCGTTCGACGCGTACGGCGCCGGGTGACAAATCCGCCCATGTCGGGCGGTATCTGGACGAAACCCCACACCTCTTACTCACGGTAGCCGAGCAGCTGGCCTGTGGGTCCCTCGGTGCCAAGAGCCCTAGGAGGTAGGGATGTTCCAGACCCTCGATCACAACGTCGATGCCTACATCAACCACGACGACCGGAGCTCGCCGCGCGAGATCTTCCATCACAAGCCGATCGCGAGCACCAACGCGACCGCCGAGGCCGCGGCGTCGGACTATCTGCGCACGCACGGCCATCTGCTGGGGCTCCCCGGCACCGGCGGCCTCACGGATGCGTCGAGCGGGCCGTACGGCTTCCAGCGCGAGTCCGAACGCACGTTGTTCGACTCGACCACCGTGTCTTTCGAGCAGACGTACGAAGGGATTCCCGTCTGGCGCTGCGGGGCCGCGGTCCACCTGCGCACGGAACCCCTGCGCGTCGTCAGCGCCCGCTCCACGGCGCGCGACGACATCTCCTTGCACCGCCCCTCGGAAGCGAAAATCAAAAAGCACCTCGCGCAGGAAGGGGCTCACATCCTGGAGGCGATGGGCATCGAGGCCATCGACCCGCAAGTGACGGCAGACGGCAAGCGCGAGGGACGGCGGCGCGTCACCGTGTTGCGCCGACGGACAGTGATTTTCCGGTACGACGAGAAGACCCGCATCCGCCGTGGGTCGGAGTCGGTCCTGCGACTGGCGCCCATGCCCGACGCGATCGAGCACGGGATGGACAGGGTCGCGGTGGAATCCACGGTCCAGGTGGGGGCGGGGGAGCGCAGCCTCGTCTGGCTGGTCATCACCGATGTCGAGACCGGCGCCGTTCTGTACATCGAACCGTTCGTCGACGACATCAACGGACTGGTGTTCGACCGCGACCCCATCACGACATCGGGTGTGGCGGCCAACGGCCCGGCCGCGACGGCGGCGACCCTCAACCCGCTCCGGTCCTCCGTGACGCTGCTCGACCTCACCGCGCCGGCACCGGGGAGCAACCAGGCGTTGACGGGTACCAACGTGGCGATCACGGACTTCGAGCCGGCCACGTCGGCACCCCCCACCGAACCGTCGGGCACGAACTTCGATTTCGACAGCCGCACCGACGGCTTCGCGGCGGTTAACGCCTACTACCACTGCGACCAGGTGTTCCGCATGATCGCGGATCTCGGGTTCCCGCTGGGGACGTACTTCGACGGGACGACCCGCCCTGTCCCCGTCGACCACCGGGGCCGCTACGGCAGCCTCGACGGGATCGAGCGCAACGCGTCCTGCAGCGGCAACGGTCTGGGCGGCATCCTGAACGTCGACTTCGAACTGGCCGACCTCGGCGACACGGCTCACCCGATCGGCATCGCGGGCGACTGGCGAGTGGTGCTGCACGAGCTGTGCGGCCACGGGATCCTGTACGAGAGTGTCAACACCGCGAACCTCGGCTTCTCGCACAGCGCCGGCGACAGCTTCGCCGTCATCCTCAACGACCCGGACACCGCTGCGGCCGACCGCTTCGAGTCCTTCCCGTGGGTCAGCTTCATCGGCCGGCGGCACGACCGGAGCATCGGCGGCGGCTGGGCCTGGGGCGGCACGCAGGACGGCAAGGGGTACGACTCCGAGCAGATCCTGGCCACGTCGAACTTCCGGGCGTACCTGTCGATCGGCGGCGGGTCCGCGGACCCGGGCACGAGGCGCTACGCCGCGCGAGTCATGGCGTACTTGATGCTGCGCGGGATCGCCACGCTCACCCCGTCCACCAACCCGACGAAAGCGTCCGGCTTCGTCACGGCCCTGCAGACCGCCGACCTGGGGGACTGGACGAGCGAGGGTCTGTCCGGCGGCGCCTACGGCAAGGTCATCCGGTGGGCCTTCGAGAAGCAGGGCCTGTTCCAAGCGCCGGGGGCCCCCACCCCGGTCACCCAGGAAGGCGCCCCGCCCCCCGTCGACGTCTACATCGACGACGGGCGGCACGGTGAGTACCAGTACCAGCCCAACCACTGGAGCAATCAGTCCGTGTGGAACCGGCGGTCACCCGACGGCGGCACCTTGCACGAGGAGCCAATCGTCAATCAAACGAACCAGGCCTACGTGTACCTGCGCAACCGCGGCACGCAGACGGCGACGGGCGTGGTCGTCAAGGCGTTCCACTGCAAGCCGGGCGCGGGCATGGTCTGGCCGAACGACTGGGCGACGATGTCGACCGCGCAACTCTCGGCGCCGGACATCCCGCCCGGTGGCGAGGTCAAGGTCGGGCCGTTCGCGTGGACGCCGACTGCGCTCGGGCACGAATGCATGCTGATGGTGGCCTCGGCCGTGGGTGACCCCAGCAACATCGACAACTTCACCGCGGGGGACAGCATCCCCGAGTGGCGGCTCGTGCCGCACGACAACAACATCGGCCAGCGCAACGTCGCCCCCGTCGCTGCCGGCGGGGTCGATGGCTTGATCGCAGCGCTCAAGAACCGGCCGTTCACCGTGCACAACCCGTTCCCGCACGACGCGGGCATGGACCTGCGGGTCGACCTGCCCTCGGTCCTGGCGCAGGCGGATTGGCGCGTGCAGGTGACGAGCCCGGGCGGGTCGTCGTTCAAGCTCGCCGCGGGGCACGAGCGGGACGTGCGGTTCGAGCTCATCGCCGGGTCGCACGACGCCCTCAGGCGGCTGGCCGACATCCCGGAGGACGAGCGCAATCTCGTCATCACCGTGACGGCGAACCAGCGCATCATCGGCGGCATGACGTACGCGTTGCGCCCCGACCGCCGGGGTGACCGGGACGACGACCGCGATCGGGACCGGAACCGCGATCGGGACCGGGACCGTGGGCGCGACCACGACCACGAGAGCTCGCGGGCCGAGAACTCCCAGGCCGACCACCTGGTCCGCGGCCTGGTGCGTGAACTCGGGCGCGTCCGGGAGGTCCGCATCAGCAAGGTCATGCTCGAAGTCGAGTTCGACGACGACTGACGTCGGGCTGGTTGGCACGCAGGCGGGCCCGTTGCTTCGGTGGCGGGCCCGCTTTCGGCTCCCCGTGGGCAATGCCGGGGGCGGGGCGCTATCCTTCCTCGAAGGCTTCCGCCGGACGCGTTCGCACCGAGATCACTTCTGCTGGGCAGTTCCGCCCCGCTTTTGACCTCTCGCGTTCAGGTCGGTATGGTCTCTCCTTGTGCCCCGGGCCAACCGGGACACTGGCGCGCGCCCCGATCGGGGCGCGTCGGGTTCCACCCCTCTGACCATCCTTTCCGGGTGGGCGAAGCGTGACCGGGCGACACACCCGACCGCGTGGGGCGGAACAAAACGGACATCCGAAGTAACAGACGTCGCACGACTGGGAGACGCACGCAGTGCCCACGATCCAGCAGTTGGTCCGCAAGGGCCGCCAGGCAAAGGTCGACAAGACCAAGACGCCTGCCCTCAAGGGCAGCCCGCAGCGCCGAGGCGTGTGCACCCGCGTCTACACAACCACCCCCAAGAAGCCGAACTCCGCGCTTCGCAAGGTGGCGCGTGTGCGCCTCACCAGCTCGATTGAGGTCACCGCGTACATCCCGGGTGTCGGCCACAACCTGCAGGAGCACTCGATCGTGCTCGTGCGTGGCGGTCGTGTGAAGGACCTGCCGGGTGTGCGTTACAAGATCATCCGCGGCTCGCTGGACACGCAGGGTGTCCGCAACCGCAAGCAGGCCCGCAGCCGTTACGGCGCCAAGAAGGAGAAGAGCTAATGCCCCGCAAGGGACCTGCTCCGAAGCGACCCCTGGTCTCCGACCCGGTGTACGGTTCGCCGCT
>JAVEEB010000024.1 GCA_030840665.1 Frankiaceae bacterium
CCAGCAACGCGTTGTCGAGCACGACAGCGGCCGGGCCCTCGATGAGCTTCAGCGTCGCCAGCTGCGTCTCACCGAAGGCGTTCTTCACCGACGAACACAACCCGAGCAGGCCGACGACCTTGCCGCCCCGACCACGCAGGGGCATCGACAGGTACGTCGCCATCTCCGTCGTGTCGTCCTCGTCGTCGAGCAGCTCTTCCGGGTCCGCAACGCGCGCGTCGAGCATGTCCGACGGGAACGGCATCCCGGTCAGCTGCGACATCGAGTCCGCCGCCGAGTCGAGGAACTGGTCGTACTCCAACCCGGAGCACTCCTTACCGACGCCGACGTAACCGACCTTCGCCTCATGCAGCAACACCATGGCCAGGTCGTAGTCGAGGAAGCGCCCGAGTACCTCGAGCAACTTCGCGATCGAGTCCTCCAAGGACGCGCTCTCCGCAGCCAGCGAGATGATCTCGCCCTGCACGGACGCCTCGAACAGCTTGCGGTCGAGGATCTCGCACACCCGCTGCAGGACGTCGTCGTCGGACAGGTCGACGGGGTCGGCCTTCAGGATGCGACCGCCCGGCGCCTTGGCCTTCGCGGCCGCCAGCACCTCGGTCACCGCTGCCACCAGGTCGGGCGCCTCGAAGTCCTTCGACAGGTACTGGTCGGCACCCGCCTGCTTGCCCCAGTAACGATCGGAGGCGGCGTCGAGCGACGTCAGCAGGATGATCGGGATGTCCTTGGTCTGCCAGTCGTCCTTCAGGACTCGTGCAGCCACGTAGCCCGACACCCGCGGCATCTGCACGTCGAGCACGATCGCGTCCGGCATCTCCCGGAACACGGCCTGCACGGCCTGCAAACCGTCCTCGACGGCGATGACCTCGTACCCCTCCTTGGAGAGGACCGTGCTAACGATTTTGCGCAGCGTCGGGCTGTCGTCCGCACTGACTACTTTCATGCGATGAACGCCCCTGCTGCGTCAGCGCCCGATGAGACGGCGGACCGTCTCCACGAGCGAGGTCTGGTCGAACTCCTGCTTGAACAGATACGCACTCGCGCCGGCCTCCAGGCCCTTGCGCTGGTCCTCATCCGTCTGGCACGAGGTCATGATGACGACCGGCACGTTCTCCCAGCCTTTGGTACGCCGCACAGTGCGGGTGAGCGTGAACCCGTCCATGCCCGGCATCTCAACGTCAGTGAGTACGAGGTCGGCTACCTCCGAGCCTAGCTTGCTGGCGGCCGCCATCCCGTCAACACACGTCTCGACCTGGTAGCCCGCGCCTTCGAGGATGACCCGCTCCAGCTCCCGTACGCCGAGTGAGTCCTCGGCGAGCAGGATCCGCGCCTTGCGCTGCCCGCCCTGCAGGTCCCGCTGCGACGGCACGTGGACGGGCGCGGGCAGGTGGCCGGCGACGCCCGTGATCTGGTCGCCGAGCTCCCGAAGGTCGAGCAGGCACACCACCGAACCGTCGGAGTCGATCGTCGCGCCGGTCACGAGCTGGAGTCGGCCGAGGAACGGGCCGAGGTCCTTCACGACGAGCTCGAGCTCGCTCTCGAGCCGGTCGACGGCCCACGCCAGCTGCCGGTCGCCGTGTCGCGCGACGAGTGCCGCGCGGGGCACCCGCTCGCCGCCCACGCCGAGTGCGGCGCCGAGGTCGAGCAGCGGCACGTGCTGACCGTGGCGCAGGATCACCGGCGACCCGGCGACCATGTGAATCTCCATGTCCTTCAGCGAAACGGACTCAACGACCGACGGCACCGGGATCGCATACAACTCGTCGGCAACGCGCGCCACCAGGCAGCGCAGCACACCGAGCGTCACGGGCAACGTCAACGCGAACGTCGAACCGAGGCCAGGTCGCGTCGTGACGGCGACGTGCCCGCCGAGCTCTTCAGCAGCTTCTTGTACGACGTCCAGCCCGACACCGCGACCCGAGGTCTCCGTGACTTCGTTGTTGGTCGAAAACGCCGGCAGGAAAAGCAGTTGCAACAGCGCCGGCCCGGACAACGTCGAGTCGGCGGGGATGAGCCCGACGTCGATCGCCTTGCGCCGTACAGAATTCTCGTCGATGCCGCGGCCGTCGTCGGCCACTTCGACGACGACGGTGCCGCCAGCAGAACGTGCAGACACTCGTACGACGGCCTGCGCCGGCTTGCCGGCGTGCCGGCGATCCGACGGCGACTCGCAACCGTGGTCGACCGCGTTGATGATCAGGTGTTTGAGCGCGTCGGCGATGCCGTCGAGGACCTGCTTGTCGAGCTCGACGTCCTCGCCCGTCATCTCGATGCGCACTTCCTTGCCCGTCGCGGTGGCGACGTCGCGTGCGATGCGCGGCAGCGCGGCGAACACACGGCGCACCGGCACCATCGCCAGGCCCATCGCGCCGTCACGCACCTTCGCGACGTGACTGCGATGGCCCTCCGAGAGCTCGCGCATCCCGCGCAGCTGACGTTGCAGGGAGTCCGTCAGCGAGACCATGCGGTGCACGGCCATCTCGACGGTCATCGGCAGTTCGCCGCCGTCGACCGAGTCGCGCAGGACCTTCGCCCAGCGTTGCTGTTCGGCGACGACCGTCAGGAGGCCGGCGGAGGTCTGCTCGACGCGGCGCGCGCCGAGCTCGGCCTCGCCGACGACGTCGAGGAGTTCATAGACCTTGTCCGCGGCGATGCGCATCGAGTCGACGAGACGCGGGTCGCGTGTGCGCGGTTCCTCGTCGTCCGCGGTGTCACTCACCGGGGCGGCGATGACGGGCGGTTCGACGCCTTCTTCGCCCGCGAGCACCCGCTTGAGCGCGACCACCACCGGCGCGAGGTCCTCGTCGGTGAGTTGCGGCGAGGCGCCCGGTATCGCCCGTGAGATGGCGTCGCAGGCGCTCAGCAGGAGTGTGACGACGTCCTTGCGTACACCGAACCGGCCGTCGCGCAACGCGCCCAGCAGGTCCTCGCAGTGGTGCGCGACATCGAGCACTCCACCCAGGCCCAGCATGCGAGCCGAGCCCTTGACGGTGTGGGCGTCACGGAAAAGCTTGGCGATGACCTGTTTCGGCGAGGGATTTCCCTCCAGCTGCAACAGGCCAGCCTGCAGCGACGCGAGACGCTCCTCGACCTCAGCCCGGAACGTCGCGATGAGATCGGGATCTTCGATCGTCCAGCTCGCCACGCTTGTGTGGTCGGCGCGAACAGGGGTCGCCTTGATGCCGTTCGGCGTATCGCTTGCTGTCGTGCCGCCGCCGCGAACGTGAGATCCGTCACTGTCGGAATACACGCCCCCGTAAGAAACTCATTACCTCTAGGACATGTCGATCAGGCATTGTCTGAGGCGAGGCCCCTCACCAGGGGGTCCACGACAGAAAGGAGGCAAGCGATGCTCCACCCACTAGGAACGGCAGCCACGCTCGCCATGCACGCCAGCTACGTCGAGAAGGTCAACGACGCCCTCGAACACGGCTTCGACAAGAACGCGATCGAGCTCGCTGCCGAATACGCAGCCGAGCTTGGACTCGTCCGCGTCGCCTGAGGCGTCAGTAGCGGTCCCGGCCTAGAGCCCACCCGAGCACGCTCTGGTGGTCCCCGGTCAGCGTGAGGGGGGCGTCCGGACGCCACGGACCCCCGGAGATGCGTCCGTCGCCGCCTTCACGGTCGGCGCTGTCGTCCAGGTCATCAGGAACAAGATCTGGTACGACGGCCAGGAGCTCATCCCGCGACATCACGAACGGCCCCTGCTCGTCGGCGTCGATCGCAAGGTCGACGTCGACGAGCGGGTAGTTCGTCAGGTGCACGGTCGCCGTGCCGTTGCCGCGTTGCATCCCTGGGACGTCCAGCACCGCGATCACCGGCGCTGCACTGCCCAGCAGCACGGCGAACGCGTCGCCGACACTGCGGACCGGCGTCCACTCAGTGAGCCCCGCGGCCGTCGCTGCGGCGTCAGCGGCCGCGAGGAGCGCCCGCTCGTCCTCGACGAAGTAGTCGGCCCGCACGCGCACCGCGATCCACTGCTCGTCCGACGGCACGCCGCCCGTCATCGACACGTCGCCGACAACACCGACGTCCGTCTCCTCCTCGTCGTCGAGCTCCAGCTCCGGGGACCACGGCGCACTCTCGTCGAACTGCTCACCGAGCAACCGCTCGTATTCCACGGCGGCCTCCGCGCACGCGTCGTACGCGTCCATGGTCACTGTCGCTTCGGGGCCGTGCGCCCGCACCGCCTCGAGATGCACGCGGGCCGTCGCCGCCACCGCGTCGAGCGCCCGGTCGATGTCCTCGCTCATCGTGCCTCTCCTCGCATCCGCGTGGGTCGACTCTGCCACGCGAACCCCTCCGCGGGAAACCGCCAAACGACCCGCAGCGCGCCGGACATGCCAATGGGCCGTCGCGGCAGGTGTCGCGACGGCCCATTGGTGGCCCTGTTGCTTCGTTAGGTACGGAACTGCGAGATGGACGAGCGAAGTTCGCCGGCGAGCTGGTTGAGCTCCGCGGCGGCCGCGGCGGCCTGGCGGCTGCCGACGGCGTACTGGCGCGAGACATCCGACACGGCGGTCATTGCCGCCACGACCTGGTCGGACGCCGACCGCTGCTGCTGCGTGGCGATGGAGATCTCCTTCGCCGCCGTCGTCGTCTCGTCGACCATGCTCGAGATGCGCTCGAGGGCCTGCACGACATCGCGTGACAGGTCGGTGCCGGAACGCACTTCCTTGGCACCTTCCTCACTGGCGATGATCGTGGCGTTCGTCTCCGCCTGGATCTCGGTGACGATCGCGGAGATCTGCCCCGCCGACTCTTGAGAGCGCTCGGCGAGCTTGCGCACTTCTGCTGCGACGACTGCGAAACCACGACCGTGTTCGCCGGCGCGCGCCGCTTCGATCGCGGCGTTGAGGGCGAGCAGGTTCGTCTGGTCCGCAAGGTCGTCGATGACCTCGAGGATGCGGCCGATCTCCTGCGTCTTCTCACCGAGACCGAGGGCGCGGGCCGCGATCTGGTCGACGCGGTTAGCGATCGTGTCCATCGCGTTGACGCTCGCCGAGACGGCCTGGCGGCCCTGCTCGGCGTGCCGCAACGTCTCCGCCGCATAGCGGGCAACGGCTTCGGCGGTCTCGGCGATCTGCGCGGCGGTTGCCGCAAGTTCTTCAATCGTGGAAGTGGTCTCCGACACCGCGGAGGACTGTTCGGTCGCGCTGGCGGCGTGCTCCTCGGCCGTCGCGAGCAGCTCGCCGGCCGCGGCCGCGATCTGCTCACCGCCGCTGCGGATGCGATTGACGAGGCCACGCAGGTCGGTCAGCGTCTGGCCGAACGCGGTCGCCAGGTCGGCCAAGGCCTCGTTGTCGTCCGCGCGGATCTTCAGCTGGACGGCGAGGTTGCCGCTGGCCGCGGAAGCGAGGTCGTCGGTGAGTTCGATGACGCGGCGCTGCAGCTTGTCGTGGTCGTCGCGGGCGTGGCTACGGAGCCGGTTCAGCTCGCTGGTGATCGTGCTGCCGAACCACGCGATGAGCGCGAGCAGCGGCGGTACCAGAACGAGGGTGGTGAGCGTCTTCACGGACAGCGTGTGCGACAACAGCGCGGCGATGAACAGCGCACCGGCGGCACCGAGACCGAGGGCCAGCGTCGCAAGCCGGTGGACGAAGACCGCCGCGTAGAGCAGCGGCGGGATGTACAGGAGCCACAGCGGCACACTCGCGCCGCCGGTGACGGTCACCATCGCCGTGACGACGACGATCTGCACCCCGGCCAAGCCGATCTGGTAGCCGTGCACGTTCTTGCGCACGTGCACGTTGGCGCCGTACACGAAGGGCAATGCGGTGATCGCCGCGGCGTTGAGCGCCGCGACACCGGCCCACAGCGCGAACGCCACGAGACCGACGGCTGTGTAATTCGACAGCACGATGACACCGATGACGGCCAGCGCGAGACTGCCCCACATCGCTGCAGAGCAGACGTGCGACAAGCGCTTGGAGAAGTCCACGCGGCCTCCTGGTTGAAACAGCTTTACGCCGGAGCTATCGGGCGATCCGCCGCGATGCTGTAGGCCCAGTTGATCGCCGGGCCGACCAATTGTCCGGCCCGCCGGTCTGGGGGCGCGGCGAGCTATCCGGCGCGGCGTGCGCGCGGAAGTTGCGTACGGAGGGCGAAGACCGCGTCGAGCTCGAGCAGCGCAATCGGGCCGCGGGCGTGCGCCACCTGACCGGCGACCAGCGTTGCGGCCTGGCCGCCGAGGGTGACCAACGGCTGTTCGATCGAGTCGCGGTCGACCGTCACGACGCCCTCGACCTCTTCGGTGACGAGGCCGATGGTGACGCCCGCGAGGGTGCAGACGACCAATCGGCCGGTACGACCCAACGGCAGCTGCGGGGCTCCGAGGAGCGGCCTGAGGTCGACGACGGCCAGCACACGACCGCGCCAGTTCGCGACGCCGGCGAGCCATGCCGGCAACCCCGGCACGCGAGTGACAGACGGCGGGCGGCCGACCTCGTCGACGGCGTCCATGGGGATCCCGTACCGACCGCCCCCGAGGCCGATGACCACCGCCTCGTGCGAGGCGTCGAGGTCGGGGTCCGGGGCCAGGGTCTCCGCCGCTGCCCGGAGCGTGGGCGCGGGTTGCTGCCCGTGCTGGGCCGGCGCAGGAGCCACCTCGGCTGCTGCGGGGGGCTCAGCTTGGCGCGGTACGGCGACGTGGGGAGGTGCGGCAAGGGGCGCCGGGGCCGCCGGTGCTGCCGGTCCGGCCGGTGCTGTCGGTGCCGCCGGTGCGGCCGGTGCCGATCGGCGGCGCGGCTGCGCTCCCGTGCCGATGCGATCGTCGCGCAGCAACGTGGCGGGCTCCTCGACTGACGGCGCGCCCGCGTGCGTAGCCGCCGCGTGCGTAGCCGGAGCCGACGGGGGCGCACCGGTCGAGGTCGCAGCGGTCGTGATTGCGGTGGAGGTGGTTGCGGTGGAGGTTCGGCGCGCGCGGGGAGTCCGTGCGGCGAATCCACCGCTCGCCGGCTCCCCCTCGGGTGCAGCGGTTGCTGCGAGAACGTCAGCGGGATCGACCTCGCCGGCGGGCCTTCGCACGCGCTTGGGCCGCGTGTTTCCGAAGGGACTCTGCGCTGTCGGCACGGGGGTCTCGGAGGGGGCGGTTACCGCGACAGGGCTGACCACGGGGCCCGTGGCGGCGGCTTCTTCCGCGGCCACGGCAGCTTCCAGGGCGCGCGCGGCTGCCCGCTTGCGCGGCACTTTCGCCGTCGCCGGGTCGCCCGTCGTGCGGGGCTCGAACGCCACGTCGCCTCCTCGGGTCCACCGAAGGGACCCGCAGGCGTCATCGGCTGGTCTGCCTCGCAGGTGTAGCGGCGGTGCCGACGGTCCCCATGAACGCGAGCACCCCGAGCGCCACGTACAGCAGGCTCGGGTCGTCGTACGCGAAAATCTTGTCGCCCCCCGGTGTGAACAGCGTCATCGGGCCGACGACCAGCGCCCAGCCCAGGAACGGCACGGCGGGCGCCCACCAGCGTTCGAGGGCGCCCTGGGCAAGCCGGCCTGCCGTGAAGTTCACGAGGGCCGCGACCCAGGCGACCGGCAGTGCCCGGCCGAGGATGTGCAGCCGCAACGGCACGAGCAACACCCCGAGGGTCGCCAGCACAAGGCCCAACAGGAAGAGCACGAGGATCGCGGCCCAGACGCCGGACGCCGTCGGCCCCCCTGGTGGCGGGTCGACGGCGATGGGCGGAGCGGGGTCTGTCACGACTTCTCGAGGACGCCGATCTCGCTGGGGTCGCGGAGGTCGATGGTCGCCGGCGGGCGGGCAGCAGCCACGAGGACGTCGGTGATCTCGGCGCCGATCAGTTCGTTGCGCTCCAGCAGCGCGTCCCGAAGGGCCTCGACGAGGTGGGTGTTGTCGGCGAGGAGCGTCTGCACGTTCGCCTTCATCTCCTGCAGCACCTTCTCGACCATCGCGCGCCCGTCGCCGTCGCCGAGCACGCGGGCGACGAGGTTGGGCTCGTTGAAGCCGCCGCCGGCGATCGCGCCGAAGGAGATCAGCGTGTCCATCATGCCGGCGGAGCCGACCATCTGTGCCGCGATCTGCGTGGCGGACAGGAGGTCACCGCTGGGGCCCGTCGAGACGTCGCCGAAGAACAGCTCCTCGGCGACCTGCCCACCCATGGAGATCTGGATGAAGCCGAGCATCTCGTTGCGCGAGCGGGTGAAGACCTCGTCGGTGTCGCCGTGGGCGAGCATGCCGAGCGCGTCCTTACGCTTGATGATGCTGAGGATCTCCAGGCGACGGTGCGGCGCGAGCAGGTACGCAACCGTCGCGTGCCCCGCCTCGTGGGTGGCGATGAGTCGCTTCTCGTGCGCCGTGTAAGCGACCGGCTGACCGATGCCGACCTCTTCGGTGAGTCGAGCGGTCTCGAGGTCCGACCAGTCCATCGCCGTCGCCCCGCGGCGCATCGCGTTGATGAGCGCCTCGTCGAGCAGGTGCTCGATCATCACGGGGCTGTAGCCCTGGGTGACGGCGGCGAGCGCGTCGCGGGTCTCGTCGGAGTCGAG
>JAVEEB010000341.1 GCA_030840665.1 Frankiaceae bacterium
CCGCCGCGCCCGCCACGCGCACGATCTGGGAAGGCATGTTCGGCCTGAACGGCAGGACGCCGATGCAGTTCGCGACCAAACTCCCGACCTTCCGACCGGACGGCACGCGCGTGAACGCCGCGCCGTACACGAAGCCGGTCATCCCGGCCTGCGGGGCTCCATCGAGCACAGCCACCGCCACCGCCACGCCGACGCCCACCGCCACGCCCACGGGTGCTGCCACTTCAACGGTGTGCCCGACCCCGGGCAGCTCGGCCAGCGGCGGCCCCACGGCGGGCACCACGGTCACTCCGGGGACGGGCACGGGCACAGCCGCCGCGGCCGCCTTGGCCGTCCTGGCGCCCACGATCCTCCGACGGCGACGACGCCGACCCGGAAAGCGGTCGAGGCGATGACCGACCAGTGGACGACCATGCGGATGGCCCCGTTCGACGACATGGGCGAAATCACGCGCCGGCGGTCGTTCGATCGCGACTCCGTCCTGCGGCGTCTCGACTGGCCGCTCCTCGTCGCCGTCGTCGCACTCCTGGCGATCGGCTGCGCGCTCGTGTACGCAGCGAAAGTGCACGAGCTCAAGAGCCAGGCCTTCCTCACCAAGCACCTCGTGAACATCGTCATCGGCGCCGGACTCGGCGTCGGGGCGACGCTGGTCAGTTACGAATTCATGCGCGCGTACGCGCCGTTCGTCTACGCCACCGGCATCATCGGTCTCATCGCGGTGCTCGGGATCGGGATCGACCACTTCGGCGCGAAGTCGTGGATCGCCATCGGCGCCGGCTTCGAGGTGCAACCCTCCGAGTTCGCCAAAGTCGGCTTTATCGTCATGCTGGCAACGATTCTCGGCGAGAGACGCGAGGGCGAGTCCGACGATCCGGCCCCCCGTCGCATCCTGGCCGGTCTGGTCCTGGCAATGGTGCCGATGGGCCTCATCATGTTGCAGCCCGACCTCGGCACCACGATGGTGTTCGTCTTTGTGATGATCGCCGCATTGCTGACCGCGCCGGTCAAGATGCGCTGGGTCGCCGGCGTCGTACTGGCCGGCGTCGCGGTCATCGCGCTCGCGGTGGCGCTCGGGTTCGTGAAGCCGTACCAGGTCACCCGCATCACCACGTTCACCGATCCGGCGGCGATCGGCAGCGACAAGAACGTCGCGTACCAGATCAATGAATCCGAGAAGGCGATCAGCCATGGCGGCTTGACCGGCCAGGGCCTCTTGAAGGGCGATCGCACGAATGCCGGCCTCGTGCCCGTGCGCGAGAGCGACTTCATCTTCACGGTCGCGGGGGAGGAGCTCGGGCTCGTCGGCTGCAGCGCGATCATCGGCCTCATCGGCATCGTCGTCTGGCGAGGCTTCCGCATCGCGAGGCGTTCGAAGGACCGCTTCGGCAGCCTCGTCGCGATCGGCGTCGTGGCCTGGTTCGGGATTCAGGCGTTCGAAAACATCGGCATGAACATCGGCGTGATGCCGATCACCGGGATTCCCTTGCCCTTCATCTCGTACGGCGGGTCCTCCATGTTCGCTGTCCTGCTCGCCGTCGGCTTCCTGCAGAACATCCACCTGCGCACGGAGCGCAAAGCCACCTAGGCGCACAGCGAGCCGACCGGCTTTCGGCCCTGGTGCCATACGCTGGCCCATGAACCCCAGCCCAACCCCCAGCGAAGCAAGGATCGCTCCCTGATGCCCGTCGAATCCCTCTTTGCCCGCCTCGAGCCGTTGCTCGCGCGCGTGCAAAAGCCGATTCAGTACGTCGGCGGCGAGCTGAACGCCACCCTCAAGGACTGGGACACCACCGACGTCCGCTGGTGCCTCATGTACCCCGACGCGTACGAGGTGGGCCTGCCGAACCAGGGCGTTGCGATCTTGTACGAAGTGCTCAACGAGCGCGAGGGCGTGCTGGCCGAGCGGTCGTACGCCGTGTGGCCCGACCTCGAGGCGCTGATGCGCGAGCACCAGGTGCCGCAGTTCACGGTCGACGCCCACCGCCCCGTGAAGGCCTTCGACCTCTTCGGTTTCAGCTTCGCCACGGAGCTGGGCTACACGAACATGCTGAACGCCATCGACCTCGCCGGGATCCCGCTGCTGGCCGCCGACCGCGGCGACGACGACCCGATCGTCCTTGCCGGCGGCCACGCGGCCTTCAACCCGGAGACGATCGCGGAGTTCCTCGATGCCGCGGTGCTCGGCGACGGGGAGCAGGCCGTGCTGCGGATCACCGACATCGTGCGGGCGTTCAAGGCGGAGGGCAGCCCCGGCGGCCGCGAGGAGCTGTTGTTCCGCCTCGCCACGGACGGTGTCGTCTACGTGCCGCGCTTCTACGACGTCGACTACCTCCCTGACGGCCGCATCCGCCGCGTGGTCCCGAACCGGGCGGGCATCCCGTTCCGCGTCGCGAAGCACACGGTCATGAACCTGGACGAGTGGCCGTACCCGGCCAAGCCCCTCGTGCCGCTGGCCGAGACGGTGCACGAGCGCTACAGCGTGGAGATCTTCCGCGGCTGCACCCGCGGCTGCCGCTTCTGCCAGGCGGGCATGATCACGCGGCCGGTCCGCGAGCGCAGCATCGACACGATCGGCGCGATGGTCGCGAAGGGCCTGGAGGCGACCGGCCTGAACGAGGTCGGCCTGCTCTCGCTGTCGAGCGCGGACCACTCGGAGATCGGCCCGCTGGCGAAGCAGCTCGCCGATCGATACGAGGGCCAGAACGTCTCCCTGTCCCTCCCGTCGACCCGGGTCGACGCCTTCAACGTCGACCTGGCCAACGAGCTCTCACGCAACGGCCGCCGCAGCGGGCTGACGTTCGCACCCGAAGGCGCCAGCGAGCGCCTCCGCCGCGTCATCAACAAGATGGTCAGCGAGGAAGACCTGATCCGCACGGTCACCGCGGCCTACGCCAACGGCTGGCGCCAGGTAAAGCTCTACTTCATGTGCGGACTTCCCACCGAGACCGACGACGACGTCCTCGAGATCGCCCGCATGGCGGCGGAGGTCATCAAGGCCGGCCGCGAGGCCAGCGGCAAGCGCGACATCAAGTGCACCGTGTCGATCGGGCCCTTCGTACCGAAGCCTCATACGCCTTTTCAATGGGCGCCCATGCTCGACCACAAGACCATCGACGAACGGTTGCTCAAGCTCCGCAAGGCGATCACCGCCGACCGGCAGTACGGCAAGGCGATCGGCATGCGCTACCACGACGGGCGGCCCGCGATCATCGAAGGCCTCCTGTCGCGCGGTGACCGGCGTGTGGGCGCCGTCATCCGCAAGGTGTGGGAGGACGGCGGCCGCTTCGACGGCTGGAGCGAGCATTTCTCGTACGACCGGTGGGAGCGCGCCGCGGCCGAGGCCTTCGGCGACGGACCGCTCTCGCTCGACTGGTACACGACCCGCGAGCGCGGCGAGACCGAGGTCCTCGCGTGGGACCACCTCGACTCAGGCCTGGACAAGGAGTGGCTCTGGGCCGACTGGCAGGACTCGCTGGCGGCGGTCGAGGTCGAGGACTGCCGGTGGACGCCCTGCTTCGACTGCGGTGTCTGCCCGCAGCTCGGCACCGACATCCAGGTCGGGCCGACGGGTCGCGTGCTGATCCCGCTCAGCCCGGTCGTCGGGACGGGCGCCGTCCCGTGGCCGACCTCCCGTGGCTAGGGCTCAACCTGACCGTGAGGTCATTCCGGTCGTTCAAAAGCTCCGGATCCGGTACGCCAAGCGTGGCCGGTTGCGCTTCTCCTCCCATCGCGACTTCTCCCGCGCGCTGGAACGGGCCGTCCGCCGCGCGGCCCTGCCCATGGCGTACTCGGCCGGGTTCTCCCCGCACCCCAAGATCAGCTACGTGGGTGCCGCCCCGACGGGGGTCGCCAGCGAGGCCGAATACCTGGAGATCGGGCTGGCGGAGCGGCGCGACCCCGCCTGGGTGATGGCGTCCCTGGACAGCTCGCTGCCGCCGGGACTCGACATCGTCGAATGCGTGGAGGGGCAGACCGGCTCCCTGCCCGACCGGATCGACGCGTCGCAGTGGCTCCTCGAACTGCCCGGCGCCGACCCCGCAGGGCTGCGCGCCGCCGTCGCGGCTTTCCTGGCGGAGGAGTCCGTCGAGGTCGAGCGGATGACGAAGGACGGGCGTAGGCAATTCGACGCCCGCGCCGCCGTGGTGACACTCAAGGTGACCGACACGACACCCGACGACGTCAGCGGTGGAACTAACTGTGGAATACTGCAGCTAGTTGTCCGGCATCTCACACCTGCCGTACGACCCGACGATGTCTTGTCCGGGCTCCGGGCGGCTGCCGGGTTCGAGGTCCTCACGGGGACCCGCGTGACCCGTTTGGCGCAGGGGCTGCTGGGCGAAGACGGGACCATCGGTGATCCGCTTGCGGCAGACCGAGGGCCCGTCGATCAACCGGCAGGCTAAGACTCGTCAGGCGCTCACGGGTGCCACCCGAAGACTTGCGGCGACGCACAAGCATCGTCGTACCGAATGTCAGCCAGCTCCTGTGCGGTCGCGCTTTCCGCGCCCGGGAGCGGGGACGGAGAACTCAAGATTATGACCGAAGACACTTCCATTCAGACTCCCAGCACGCCCGCGGCCACCAAGAAGGCCGCCGCCCGCAAGACCGCCGCCAAGAAGGCGGCAGCAGCGAAGGCCACGCCTGAAGCCACGGCCGAGGCGCCGCTCGCTCCGGCGAAGAAGGCCGCCGCCAAGAAGGCCGCTCCCGCGAAGAAGGCCGCAGCCAAGAAGGCGACCCCAGGCAGGACCAAGGCGGCGGTGTCCGCCGAGGTGCTCGAGGACGCGCCCGCCATCGATGCCCCTGCCACCGATGTCAGCCCCGAGTCCCCGAGCGCGGGAAAGCGGCCGGCCCGCAGGCGTGGGGCAGCGCCAGCTGCCGCCGCAGAGGCCGACGAGACCCCCGTGGCCGCCGCCGGCTCGACGCGCACCCGCGCCCGCCGCTCGGGCAGTGCCGCCGCGAATGTCGACCCCTTGGTGGTCGTTCCCGAGGCCCTTCTCGCCGAGATGGCGCCCGAGACGTCGACCCGCCGCCGCGGGCGTGGCTCTGCGGCCGTCCCGGCCTTCTCCGCCGGCGCCGAGCCGTCCGCGCCGAGCCTCGCCCCCGGCGCCGGCTCCGACGACGAGCCCTCCTCGCCCACCCGCAGCCGCGCCCCTCGCGCCTCGGCTGCCCCCTTCGCGGTCGTCTTCCAGCCGCCGGCGCAGGACGCGGTCGCCGAGTCGGCTCCCCGCTCCCGTCGCCGCGGTGCGGCCGCGCCGTCCGCCTTCGAGGCGCCGGCCCCCGAGCTGTCCGACGAGGAGCTCACCGATGAGGAGCTCGCGGCCCAGGCCGCGAGCGATGAGGCGGCCGGGGAGGACGACGCCGACGACACCAGCGCCGAGGCGGTCGCCCGCCGTCGCCGCCGCCGTGGCCGCCGCGGCCGTGGCCGCGCCCGGACCGACGGCCCCGAAGGCACTGACGGTGGCGACGACGACCCGGATCGCGAAGAGGCGCCCGCTGCCGCCGACGGCGACCGCACCTCCTCGGAGGGTCCGGACGGTCCGGACGGCGAGGGTGACGACGACTCGCCGAGCGGCACCCGCCGTCGCCGCCGCAGGCGCAGCCGGTCGGCCACCGGCGGGGATGGATCGACCGATGACCCGCCCAACACGGTCGTCCGCGTCCGCCAGCCGCGCAACCAGACCACCAACGACGACGACGAAGTGCGTGGCATCGCGGGCTCGACCCGCATGGCCGCGAAGCAGCAGCGCCGCCGCGAGGGTCGCGAGCAGGGCCGCCGACGCCCGCCGATCCTGACCGAGGCGGAGTTCCTCGCCCGCCGCGAAGCCGTCGACCGCGTGATGGTCATCCGCCAGACCGCGGAGCGCACCCAGATCGCGGTGCTCGAAGACGGCATCCTGGTCGAGCACTACGTCACCCGCGCCGACGCGGTGTCCTACGTGGGCAACGTGTACCTCGGCCGCGTACAGAACGTGCTTCCGTCCATGGAGGCCGCGTTCATCGACATCAGCAAGGGCCGCAACGGCGTCCTGTACGCCGGTGAAGTCAACTACGACGCGTCGCAGTTCGACGGCCGCCCGCACCGCATCGAGTCCGCCCTGAAGTCCGGCCAGCCCGTGCTGGTGCAGGTGACCAAGGACCCGATCGGCCACAAGGGCGCGCGGCTCACGTCGCAGGTCAGCCTGCCGGGCCGTTACCTCGTCTACGTGCCCGAGGGCTCGATGACGGGCATCAGCCGCAAGCTCCCCGAGAACGAGCGCAACCGCCTCAAGAGCATCCTCAAGAAGATCGTGCCCGAAGAGGCCGGCGTCATCGTGCGCACCGCCGCCGAAGGCGCGAGCGAGGACGAGCTGACGCGCGACATCGCGCGGCTGCAGGCGCAGTGGGCGTCCATCATGGACAAGGCCCAGAAGGCCTCCGGCGGACCAACCCTCTTGTACGGCGAGCCCGACCTCGTCATCCGCGTCGTCCGCGACATCTTCAACGAGGACTTCACGAAACTCGTCGTCGCCGGCCGCAACGAGTGGGAATTGGTCGAGCAGTACGTCGAGACGTTCGCTCCCGAATTGCGCGACCGCGTCGAGCAGTGGACGGCGCCCGAGGACGTTTTCGCAGCGCACCGCGTCGACGAGCAACTCATCAAGGCGCTCGACCGCAAGGTGTACCTGCCGAGTGGCGGGTCGCTGGTCATCGACCGCACCGAGGCGATGGTCGTCGTCGACGTCAACACCGGCAAGTTCGTCGGCAAGGGCGGCAACCTCGAAGAAACCGTTACCAAGAACAACATCGAGGCAGCTGAGGAGATCGTGCGACAGCTGCGGCTGCGCGACCTCGGCGGCATCATCGTCATCGACTTCATCGACATGGTGCTCGAGAGCAACCGCGAGCTCGTCCTGCGTCGCCTCATCGAATGCCTGGGCCGGGACCGCACGAAGCACCAGGTCGCCGAGGTCACGTCACTCGGCCTCGTCCAGATGACCCGCAAGCGCGTCGGTCAGGGACTGCTCGAGGCGTTCAGCGAAACGTGCGAGGTCTGCAACGGCCGCGGCATGATCGTGTCGCTCGACCCGAACGTGCCAGGTGCGCCCGGCAATGGTCGCGGCGCGAAGCAGGAGCACCGCCATGAAGGCGCGTCACCTCGACCTGAGAAGCCGCGTGGCGATTCAGCGCGTGGTGAGTCCGGTCGTGGTGAGTCCGGTCGCAGTGAGTCCGGTCGTGGTGAGTCCGGTCGTGGCGACGGCGGTCGCGGACAGAAGCGGGCCGGCACCGATGCGGCACCTGCCGACGTGGTCACTGACGACGTCGATGGCGCGACTGCGACGGCAGAGCCGACTGAGGGCGGCCGACGTCGGCGCGGACGTCGCGGCAGTGGCGGTGCCGGCGGCGCGAACGCGTCGGCAACGGCAGGCTCGGACAACGGGGCGAGCAACGGCGCGAACAACGGCGCGAACAACGGCGCCATCAACGGGGCGGTCAACGACTCGGACGGTTCTGCGGCGGCGCACGACGGGGCGGCCCGGCAAGCGCAGCTCTCCCTGACGGAGACGCCGCGCGAACCGGTCCACGAGCCTGTCGATGCTCCCGTGCTGCGGCCGCGCGGCGGAGCCGTCAAGGCACCGAAGCAGACGAGCATCGTGATCGCGGACGAGGCGCTCGACATCGAGGGGGACGGGGCGGCTTCCTCGAAGCGGCCCGCTCGCCGTCGGCGCAAGGCCGTCGTCAGCTCCGACACCAACTAGGGCCGACACCAACTAGGGCCGACACCAACTAGGAACGCCGGCGGTCAGCCGCTGACGACCTGACCATTCACAACGTGAACCGGCACGCTCGCCAATGGCTTGGGTGCCGGGCCGTGCTTCACCGCGCCCGTCGCAGCGTCGTAGATGGAGCCGTGGCAGGGGCAATGGAATTCCTGGCCGGCGGGCTTCACCGTGCACGCCATGTGCGTGCAGATGGCCGTGAACGCCACGACCTTGCCCGCCGTCGGTTGCGACACGAGGATCGGCTTCCCGTCGGCGCCGTTGGCGGAGACCGAACCGCCGACCGGCAGGTCCGCAAGGGCGACGAGGCTCGCTCCGCCCGCGGCCCCCGAATCCGTGGACGCACCGGTGGCTGCGCCCGTAGGCGGCGCCGACGTCCCGCCCCCTGCGCCCGCCGGTGCGGCAGTGGAGCTGCTGGAGCAGGCCGCGAGTGCCGCAAGCCCGGCGGCGCCGACACCCACGATCGCGGCACGGCGGCCAATCGTCGTTTCCAGCATGCCTGTCGCGATCTCTCGTGCATCCATCGTGAACTCCCGGTGGGTTGAGTTACCGGATGACACGGACCGGCCGCGCTGTCGGTTCAGCGATTTCTCGGCGGATTGTGAACCACCGCCCGCCGGCAGACGTGTTGAGTGGAGCCAGAAGCAACGACGGCCGACGCAGCGACGGGAGGTGACGACGTGACGCATCAGGACGAGGACGCCCTGCGAACCCTGCACGACGAGCATGCCGGAGCCCTCCTGTCCTACGCGTTGCGTCTGTGCAACCGGGACCGCCAACGTGCGGAGGACGTCGTACAAGAAACGTTGTTGAGAGCTTGGAATCACTTGGAAGCGACCCGATCCGACCGGCCGGTGCGACCGTGGTTGTTCACGATCGCCCGCAATGTGGCGGTTGACGAGCACCGCGCCCGCCGAGCGCGTCCCATCGAGGTGCGCGACAACGTGCTGGAAGTCGTGGGGGTGGACGACGACATCGACCGTGCACTGGAGGCGTGGCTGGTGACGGACGCGGTGGCCTCACTCAGCGAGGCCCATCGCAACGTGCTGCTCGAGACGTACTATCGCGGCCGTTCTGTCGACGAGGCGGCGCACACCCTCGGCATCCCTGCCGGGACCGTGAAGTCGCGCACCTTTTATGCGCTGAAGGCGCTGCGACTGGCTTTTCAGGAGCGGGGAGTCGAGCTATGACATGTTCCGCGTTCCAGGACGATCTCGCGGCCTACGCACTGGGCACCCTCGGCGGCGACGACCGCACGCAGGTCGACGCTCACCTGCTGAGTTGCGCCGATTGCCAAGCCCAGCTTGAAGATTTCGCGATTCTGGTGCCACTGCTCGAGCGCACCACGGCCGACGACGTGATCAGCGCGTCCGGCCCCGTGCCCGATCTGCTGCCGCGCACCCTCGCCGTGTTGCGCGCCCGTCGTCGCCGGCGGATCTGGCTGTCAGCCGCGGCGGCCGTCGTTCTCGTCACCGGCGCCGTCGGGACGCCCGTCGCCGTCACGCGCCCGGACGCGCCGCCCTCGCGGATCGTGGTGCAGGCGCAGGACGCCGCCACGCACGTGAGCGCGAAGGTGTCGTACCTGCCGTCCGCGGGCGGCACGAACCTGTGGCTCGTCCTCAGTGGTGTCGCTTCGGGGGAGCACTGCCAGCTCGTCGCGGTCGGTGACGGCGGCAAGCGGGAGGTCGCCGCGACGTGGCAAGCGACTTATCACGGCGAGGCGAAGGTGCAAGGGATGACCGCGTTCACCGTTACGTCGCTGCGCGGGTTCGAGATCACGACGACCGCCGGTCGCCATCTGGTGTGGGTCGACACCCCGAAGGCGTCCTGACGACCGGGGACCTCCCAGAGAAAGGGACCACGCCATGTCTCAAAACCCCCTGTCACGCAACCCCTTGCCACGCGACCCGCTGTCCATGCGGCACATGTCGCCCAACGGCGTCCCGCACGGCCGCCTGTCGTACGACGCACCGGTCGGCTCGGCCGTGGTCTCCCCGGCGGTCAGCATCGCGGGGCGGATCGCGGGTGCCGGGCTGCTCCTCGGGATGGCCTGGATCCACTGGCACCTGTACAAGCTGGGGTTCAGCAGCATCCCGACCATCGGCCCGGCCTTCAAGGCGAACGCGGTGCTGGGCGTC
>JAVEEB010000069.1 GCA_030840665.1 Frankiaceae bacterium
AGGACCGTCGTGATGTCCAGCGTGCCGACCAGCCCCCGGGTGGCCTCACCGAGGAGCGCCAGCCGTTCGCTCGCGAGGGCGCGCGCGTCCTCAGCCCGCTTGCGGGTGCTGACGTCGTGGAAGAAGACGGACAACCCACCGGCATCCGGCATGGCTCGCACCTCGAACCACGTGTCGAGGGGTACGAAGAACTCCTCGAACGCGACGGCTTGGCCCGTCGCCAGCGCCGACGAATACTTCTCGTCGAACTGCGAGCCAATGGCGTCGGGGTATTGCTCCCAAATCTTCGTCCCGAGCAACTCGTTGCGGCTGCGGAACAGGAGCCGCTCGGCCTGCGAGTTGATGTACGTGAAGCGCCACTCACGATCCAGCCGGAAGAACGCGTCGGTCATCGTCTCGAGCAGGCGTGCCAGCTCGTTGCGACCCTCGGGGGTGACGGCCACGGAATCCGCCCGTTGGGGAGCGACCGGCACGAGACTGACCGCCTCGGCGTCGTCACCCATGGAGCCGTCGAGTAGCCGGTGCGCGGCCACAGCCGCATTGCCGGTGAACAGATTCGCGTTGTCGATCGCGACGGCAGCACGGGCGGCGATCTCCTCTGCGAACTCCACATCTGCTTGCGTGTAACGCTGTCCGGACTCGGCGGCGATGAGTGTGATCGACCCCAGTGTGCGGCCACGAGCCAGCAGCGGAACGATGATGACGCTGGACAGCCCGAGCTCGGCGATCACCGCCGTGTGCTCCGGGTGACGCTCGACGAACTGGTCGACCGGAATCTCCGCGATGTCGGGGATCAACTTCGACCGGCCCGTGCGCACGACCTCGCCGACCCCACCTTCGTCCGACAACCGCTCGGGAAACCGCTGCTGCACCTCGAGGGCAAGCTGCCGCTTGAGGGGATCGGAGTGCTCCGACGCGACAGCAGTCAGCTCCCCGTTGACGAGCAGGTGCACGACGCACCAGTCCGCGATTTCAGGAACGACGAGCCGGGCCACGGAAGCCAGCGTGCGTTCGATGTCGAGGCTCGCCGCCAGCTGCGACGACGCCCGGGCGAGCAACCGGAGCCGGCGGTTGGCGATAGCCGCGCGTTCGGCGGCGCGTGCGCGTTCGAGCGCCTGTGCGCAGGCGTCGGCGAAGGCCATCAGGAACGCCTGATCCGGCTCCTCACCCGCGGCTTGCTTGGCGAACGACAGCGTCAGAGCCCCGACGGACGTGTCCTCGACATGCAGGGGGAGGACGAGGAGCGAATGGTCAAAACCCCAGTCGACCATGGACATTGCGGGCCATCGGGCATCGCGCTCGGCGACCGATTCCGCTGTGACGATCGCGCCGGTGCGGATCGCCTCCGACGTCGGCAGCGCGTCGCCGACGTCGTACGTCGACCACGCCGCGGACGTTTCCGTCGGCGGCTCCACACGCAGTAGCCGGATCGTTCGTTGGTCGTCGGCGTCGAGAAGACTGACCGAGGCGACCTGCGCCCCGACGAGACCCGTGGCGTGCCGGATCGTCACGTCAAGCGCCTCCGCCAGCGAACGAGTCCTCGCCAGCGCAGCGGACACGGACTGCAACCGGGTCAACCGGTCGGCCGTGCGCGCCTTTTCGTCGTACAGGCTCACTCTTTCAAGGGCCTGCGCGGCAACGGCGCCCAGCGCTTCGGCGAACGACCGCTCGTCATCGGTGAACAGTCGGGACTCGAGAAACGAGACCCGGAACACCCCGACGGTGTGCTCCGCGACCAGCATCGGCACGGCGCACGTTGCCACGACGCCGGGTTCGCTGCCGCTAAGAGATGGAAACTGAGCGTCGCGTTCGTCCGCCGTCTCGACCCACACGCCGGCGCCGGTGCGATAGGCGTGCAGCGTCGGCGTGAGCTGGCCCTCTGCCCACCGGCGCTCCAATTGGGTCACGCCTTCCGGGTCGTAGCCGATGACGGCAACGGCTCGCATGCGCCCTTGCACGGGGAACATGAACGAGCCGCGGTCCCCCTGCAGCTCCGCAACCGCATCGTCGAGTGCGATGCGCGCGACCGCCTCGACCGTCAGAGCCGCGGCCAGTGACGCCGTCACCCGTTGCAAACGTGCCGCTCGCTCCGAGACGCGCTGCAGCTCTGCGAGTTCGTCCACCTGGCGTAGGAGGTGCGACTCGAAGGACGTCTGGACGGCGAACGACTCGCCGGCGGCTGCGCTGCGCAGGGCCTCCACGAGTGAGGTCACGTACCAGCGACGGAAGGCCTGATGCTGCGCCGGGGAGGCGAGGGTCAGCAACCGGGAGGCGCGCGCGTAGGAGTCAGCCTCGGACAGCGCCTTCAAGTAGCGCTCACCGGCATCGGCGGCTTCGAGAGGCAGCGACAACTCGAGTGTCGTGCGAGCGTCCCCGCGCTCGGCAGCGGCGAGAGCTTGCCGCTTGATCGCCTGGCGCGCATCGGAGAACTCGGTCACAACGCTGTGTATGAGATCGGCCAGGTGCGCGGGCAGCGCGGCAGTCAGGCCAGATGCCGCCCCATTCGCGGAAAGCACCAGCTCGCGGATCACCGAGTCGACGTGCGCTTTTGCATTGAGCAGCAAGTCGGTCGGCACGTCGCCGAGACTGATGCGGAAGAGGCGATGACCTGGGTCCGTCGGCCATTCGACGTACGCAGCCAGCAGTTGATCGTGATCCAGGTCGCCGGGCTGCGCCTCCGCGACACTGCGCGCGCTGAGCTCGGCCCACACAACCTTGCCGTCGTGCAATGGCTCGACGCCCCAGCGCGAGGCCAACGCATCGACGAGGGCGAGGCCGCGTCCGGTCATCCCGCCGCCGTCGGCGAGCGGCCGGACCGGCAGCGTGCGGCCCGTGTCGTGCACTTCAAGGCGCACATCGCCGTCACCGAGGTCAGCCACCCGGACGACCACCGGCGGCCCCGCGTGTAAGAGGGCGTTCGTCACCAACTCGCTGACGACAAGCTCCGCCGCATCGGTGACGTGCTGATCGACGCCGGCGAGCACCCGGACAGCGAACTGGCGTGAAACGGGGACGGCATCAAGGGCTGCTCCGATGTCCAGCGATTCAGCCCGCACTTGTTGACCAGTCTCCGAATTCCATGGCCCAATCGTGCCACTCAGGCGCGTCGGCAACCGTCCGAAGGCCGACTATCTGGGCTCGTACTCCGCGAGCAGGAGGGCCAGGTCGTCCGAGACGCCTGACCGGGCGGCGGCGTGCAGCCGCTCCAAGATCGCGTCGAGAACGTCATCAAAGGGGGCCAGGCAGAGCGGCGCCACGATGGCCGCCACATCGACGAACTCACCGGCGATCGTCCGGGCCTCGACCAACCCGTCCGTGTGCATGAGGAGGCGGGATCCCGGCTGTAGCTGGATGCGCAGCGGCTCCGGCGCAGACCCGAGCCCCAGGGGAAGCGCCGCCGGCGACTCGGCGACGGAGATGTCATCACCCAACGCCAGAAAGGCCGGCGGGTGTCCGCAGCTCACGATGTCGCACGTGCCGTCGCCGGCGATCTGCACGAGCAGCGCCGTCACGAAGTCCTCGTCGCCGAAGTACGAGCAGAGCCGCTCGTCCATGTGCGCGGCAATGGTCGCGACGTCGTCGAAGCGGGCGGCCGCCGATCGGAACTCGCCGAGCACGACCGTGGCCAGCCGGACCGCGCCCACGCCTTTGCCGCGCACATCCCCGACGATGAGCCGCAGGGTGCCGTCCCGCTCGGCCACCTCGTAGAGGTCTCCCCCGATGAGCGCCTCACGGGTCGCGCTGACGTAACGCGTCGCGAGCCGGATCGGCCCGACACGGGGCGGCACGGGCGGCAAGATCGCGTGCTGCGTCACCTCGGCGACGCGCGACACCCGCAGCAGTTGACCGGATTGCGCACTGAATGCCTCGGCGTTCTCAACGGCAACGGCACAGC
>JAVEEB010000214.1 GCA_030840665.1 Frankiaceae bacterium
TCATGCCGCCACCGCTCGCCGTGATCGACCTCGACGGTGTGGTCGCCGACGTCCGGCCGCGGCTCCAGTTCGTCACGGGGCGCAAGCGCGACTGGGACGCGTTCTTCGCCGGCGTCGGCAACGACGAGGTGCTCCCGGAGGGCCGAGCAGTCGTCGAGCGGCTGGCCGGTGACCACGAGATCGTCTACCTGACCGGCCGCCCGGAGCGCACCCGGACAGCGACCGAGGACTGGCTGGCCCGCCACCGGCTCCCCCGCGGTCGGTTGATCATGCGACGGGACGGCGACCGGCGACCGGCGCGCGTGGTCAAGCCGGCCTTGCTGCGCACCCTCGCCCGCAATCGCCGGATCGATGTCGTGGTCGATGACGACGCCGACGTCTGTGCGGCGCTGACGGCAGCTGGTTGGCCGGTGCTACGGGCGGACTGGATGCCTGCACCGGAGGCGCTTCGCACCGCGCAGGAGCAGCAGGGCCGGACCTGACTAGCCCGAAATGACCGGAGGAATTCGGGCAACACGCATCTTTTGCTTATCTCCGGCACACAGCCGGTGAGGTGGACGAATCACCCACAGATCGCTCCAACACGCTATTGGGTTCACCCGTTCGGCTGCCGATGCTTGAGGTTGCCGGCGCCCTTGTGACGCCGACATCGCAAGACTCCAGCAGGAAGCAACAACAGTACGGAGTGAGACGATGTGCCGGCACCTACCGCAGTGTCCTACGGCGGACGCCCCTGACCGCGACGCCGCGTGCGTGGTGGCGAGCCACCCCGAGCAAGGCTGGAGCCTGCTCTGCAACGGCGTCGTCAGCTTTGACGATCTCGGCGAGCTCCTGCCCGACGGCAGCAGCCTGCCGGCGCGTCGGCTGCACCGCCACGGTGCGGCCGCCTAGGTCGCGCGTCGGCCGCTACTCGAAGGCCGACATCGGCGGGCAACTGCACATCAGGTTGCGGTCGCCGTATCCGGAGTCGATTCGCCGTACCGGCGGCCAGTACTTCATCCCCTTGACCCCCGCCACCGGGAACACCGCCGTCTGGCGCGAATACGGATGCGCCCAGTCCTGCACCAGCGTCGCCGCGGTGTGCGGCGCGTTGCGCAACGGGTTGTCCTCGCGGGGCCACTCCCCTGCGCCGACGCGGTCGACCTCGGCGCGGATCGCGATCATCGCATCGCAGAACCGGTCCAGTTCGGGGAGATCCTCGGACTCTGTCGGTTCGATCATCAGTGTCCCGGCCACCGGGAACGACATCGTCGGTGCATGAAATCCGTAGTCGATGAGGCGCTTGGCGATGTCCTCAACCGTGACGCCTGTCTCCTTGGTGATCTGGCGGACGTCGACGATGCACTCGTGGGCTACGAGCCCGCCGCGGCCGGTGTACAGCACCGGGTAGTGCGGCGCCAGCCGACGGGCGATGTAGTTCGCCGACAGCACGGCCACCTCCGTCGCCGCGGTGAGCCCGTCGGCGCCCATCATCCGGACGTATGCCCAGGAGATCGGCAGGATGCCGGCCGAGCCGTACGGCGCACCGGAGATCGGCCCCACACCGGTGTCCGGCCCGGCGCCCGGCACGAGGGGGTGGTTGGGCAGATACGGGGCGAGGTGGGACCGAACCGCCACGGGTCCGACTCCCGGCCCGCCGCCACCATGCGGGATGCAGAAGGTCTTGTGGAGGTTGAGATGAGACACATCCGCACCGAACCGACCCGGGCGGGCCAACCCGACGAGCGCGTTCAAGTTCGCACCGTCGACGTAGACCTGCCCCCCGACGTCGTGGACGGCGGCGCAGATCTCGACGATGTCCTGCTCGAAGACGCCGTGGGTCGACGGGTAGGTCACCATCAGCGCAGCGACCTGCGGACCGAGCTCTGCCAGCTTGCTGCGCAGGTCGTCGAGGGAGACGTTGCCGGCATCGTCGCAAGCGACGACGACGACGCGCATACCGGCCATGGCCGCGCTGGCCGCGTTCGTCCCATGCGCCGAGGAGGGAATCAGGCAGACGTCGCGCATCCGCTCGCCGCGGTCACGGTGGTAAGCCCGGATGGCGAGCAGGCCGGCGAACTCCCCCTGTGACCCGGCGTTCGGCTGCAGTGAGACGGCGTCGTATCCGGTGATCTCTGCGAGCCACCGCTCGAGGTCGGCGATGACCGCGAGGTGCCCGGCCGCTTGGTCCTGCGGCGCGAACGGGTGGATGGCGGCGAACTCAGGCCACGTGATCGGCTCCATCTCCGCCGCCGCATTGAGCTTCATCGTGCACGAGCCCAGCGGGATCATGGTCCGGTCGAGGGCTAGGTCCTTGTCCGACAACCGCCGCAGGTAGCGCATCAGCGCGGTCTCGGAGCGGTGGGTGTGGAACACCGGGTGGGTCAGGAAGGGCGACGTCCGCTCGAGAGCCGGGGGCAGGAGGTTCGCGGCCGCGTCATCGCCCGGCTCCGCCACGCCGAAAGCCGTGCACACCGCCGCGATGTGTGCGGCGGTGGTGCGCTCGTCGCACGTAACGCCGACGGTGTCGTCGTCGACCGCGCGCAGGTTGATCCCGGCCGCAAGCGCGTGGGCAACCACGGCTGCCGCCCGGCCGGGCACGCGCGCGCTC
>JAVEEB010000356.1 GCA_030840665.1 Frankiaceae bacterium
GTCAGGCGCCGAGCTGGAGCGGATGAGCCGCCCTGTCCATGCCGGCCTGGTGACGCCTGCCCAATTCCGTCTCGCGCTCGACACGCTGACCGCCAACAACGTCCGGCCGGTCAGCGCCGGGCTGAGCCTGGTTTTCACGGCGTACGCGCTGATCTATCTGCTTCGGTCGAGACTCGCCGGTCACGACTCGCTCGCCCTGTACAGCGTCCTGACGGCCGGCGCGTACGCGCTCATCTGGGCGCTCGCGCGGCGATTCCCCGTGACACCGAACCGCGCCAACGCCACCGGGTTCGTCATCGGCGTCATCGCGGGCGCCAACTGCGTGGCGGGCGTCTTCTTCCGCCACCCGCAGCAGTCCGCCCTGCTGACGGCCCTGGCGATCCTCTCGATCGCCATTTTCGCCCGGTCGACGCAGCTGTTCGCGTTGCTTGTCCTCGCGGTGTCCGGGTCATGGTTCATCGCCGCCGCCGCGGTGCTGCCCGTGCCCGCGTGGCGGGAACACGTCTGGTCGATAGGTCCGGCCGTGTGCGTGTCGACCGTCGCCCACATCGTCTTCCGGCGCACCGAGCGTCGCCTGGAGGAGGCGAAGGCCCAGCTGACCCTCGCGGCCGCCGTCGACGACCTTACGGAGGTCTACAACCGCCGCGGTTTCTTGATGGTGGGGGAGCACCTGCTCCGTCAGGCCGTCCAGGGCCGCGTGCCGGTGACCTTGCTGTTCATCGACATCGACCGGGTGACACTGGTCAATGATTCGACGCCCCATGTCGTCAGCGAGGAGACGCTGCGCGACCTCGGCGACGTGCTCCGGGCAACGTTCCGCGAGGCGGACGTCGTGGGCCGGCTCGGGGGCACCGAGTTCTGCGTGCTCATGGTCGGCTCGCAGCAGCACCTCGCGGCCGATCGACTCCGGCAGGCGGTCGCCGAGCACAACGCCGCGGTGCCCTCCCGGCGCCTGCTCCTCTCGATCGGCGAGGTGCAGTACCTGGGCGGGACGCCCCAAACGCTGCGCGACCTCATCGCGCGGGGTGACGCCGAAAGTTCCGCCGACAAGGCGCGGCAGGACTCGGCCTGACCAGCCGTTGCGACCAGCCTGCCCAGGCCTGACCGATGATCTGCGCCGCGTCAGGGCGAATCGTTTCACTTGGGCGCGGTTCATGCCGACGTACCCTTCGTGCCAAAAAACTCTCTCGTCGACGCGGCGCAGTCCGGCCTCGGTGCGGCACCCCATCGGCAACCGTCCGCCGACGGGCGCGTCACTGCGCCGCTGCTCCTGCTCGTCCAGGACAACCGCCGGGAGGCGGAGCGCCTCAAGTCGGTCGTCAGCGTGGCCCCTGAGGGCTTTCGCGTCGTCCACGTCGAGGCGATCGACGACGTCGCGCTGACCGTCGACCTTGCCATGTGCGTACTGCTCGACCTATCGCTGGCGAACACCGATGGTCTCGCCAGCCTCCATGCGCTGCGCGCCATGGCACCGGCCGTGCCCGTCGTCGTGCTCGTCGACGACGACTCCGAGTCGGACGGCCTCCTTGCTCTGCACGAAGGCGCGCAGGACTACCTGCTCAAGTCCGAGCTCGGGTCCGTCCGACGGGCCATCCGGTACGCCGTCGAAAGGCGACGCGGGGAGGCCGTGATCGTTGATCGCGACCGCTTCCAGCGTGACATCCTCGATGCACTGGACTCGGCGACAGCTGTCATCAACCGGGCGGGCGCCGTCGTCGGCGTCAACCGCTCGTGGACCACATTCATCCAGACCGCAGGCGCCGACCCTGCGCGCTGCTGCGTCGGTGCGAGCTACTACACGGTGGCCGACGAGGTAGGGCGCGTCGACGGCGAGTGGGTGCGCAGCCTGTCTGTCGGTATTCGCGGCGTTCTCAGCGGTGACAACGCGTTCGAGGCCTCGATTCTCGCCCTGCCCGGCGGCCTGTCCGTCCGTACGCGGGTCAGCCCACTCGCCGGCGGCGGGGCGGTCATCACGCATGGAGACATCAGCGCATTGGTTGTGGCACAGGAAGAACTTTCGCGTACGGCGATCCACGACCGCCTCACCGGGTTGCCGAACCGCGTCCTCCTGCACAACCGCATCGAGCACGCCATCGGGCGGATCAAGACGGGCGGCGCTCCCTTCTCGGTGCTGTTCCTCGACCTCGACCGCTTCAAGCTCGTCAACGATTCATTGGGTCATGACGCGGGGGACCGGCTGCTTGCGGCGGTCGCGCAGCGCCTCGGCCGTTCCGTGTCACCCGCGGACACGCTGGCACGCTTCGGCGGCGACGAATTCGTCGTGCTGACAGAGAATTCGACCCCTGCCTCCGCGCAGATCCAGGCCGTGCAGCTGCGTGATCTGTTGATCGAGCCGTTCTACGTCGACGGCCAGGAGATCGTCATCGGCGCCAGCATCGGCATCGTCAACTGCGACGGCGGCGACCTCGATCCTGCCGGCGTGATGCGTGATGCCAGCATTGCCATGTACGCCGCGAAGGAAGCCGGACGCTCCCGGCTCCGAGTGGCGACCTCCGAGTTGCATGACGCCGCCATGCTGCGTCTCGACACCGAGTCCGGCCTGCGTAAGGCCGTGGGCAGTGAGCAGTTCGTGCTCCACTTCCAGCCGGAGGTGGACGCCCGCACTCGGACGCTGACCTCCGTGGAGGCCCTTGTCCGCTGGGACCACCCAGAGCGTGGCCTGCTCACTCCCGCGGACTTCCTTCCGGTGGCGCACGAGACCGGCCTCATCGTCGAGTTGGGCTCGTGGGTGCTGCGGAACGCGTTGGAGGAGGCGGCTCGCTGGCGGCACGACCTGCACGACGCGGAACACCTCGGCATCTCCGTGAACCTGGCCAGCGCGCAGGTGCAGGACATGCGCCTTCTCGATTCGGTCATCGAAGCCCTGCGCGAGACGAAGACGCCGCCGCACATGCTCACGCTCGAGATCACGGAAGACGTGATGCTCAACGACTCCGAAGACATCCTCGACGTGTTGCACGCGCTGCGTTCCTATGGCGTGCACCTCGCGGTGGACGACTTCGGGACGGGCTTCTCGGCGATGGCCTATCTGTGCGCCCTGCCGATCGAGACGGTCAAACTCGACGGGGAGATCTCCCGGCAAGCGGGCGATTCCGAGCGGTCCGACACCATGGTCCGCGGCCTCGTCTCCATGTGCCACGAGCTTGGCCTGTCGGTCACCGCCGAGGGTGTCGAGGACGCGGCGCATGCGGCCAGCCTCACGCACATAGGCGTCGACCGCCTGCAGGGCTGGCATCTCGGCCGCCCCCTGGACGCTGCCGCCTTCCGGGCGACACTGCGCTCGCTGCTGTAGGCCGCGCTTGCCCTCCCTGGGGACGTCTGGGAGACTCCGAAGCGATGAACGCCACCGCCACCATTATTTCGTAGCGCGCCTGCCGGCATGACCTGGCTCGCGCGCTGACCTCTCGCACCCGCGGGAGGTTTTTTGTTGCCCAGACGATCTGCGCAAGGGACGACCGATGATGAACGACGACTTCCACGTCTACGACACGACGCTCCGCGACGGCGCCCAGCGCGAGGGGCTCGCCCTCACCGTTGCGGACAAGCTGACGATTGCGCGTCATCTGGACGATCTTGGGGTCGGGTTCATCGAGGGTGGCTGGCCGGGCGCCAACCCGAAGGACGCGGAGTTCTTCCGCCGGGCGCAGACCGAGCTGAAGCTGACGAACGCCACGCTGACGGCCTTCGGGTCGACGCGGCGCGCGGGCGTGGTCGCCGCGGACGATCCTCAGGTTGCGTTCCTTCGCGAGTCCGGCGCCCCGGTCGTGACCCTGGTCGCCAAGTCCCACATCCGGCACGTGACCGATGCCCTGCGGACGACCGCGGAAGAAAACCTCGCGATGATCCGCGACACGATCACGCACCTGCGGGCCGAAGGGCAGCGGGTCTTCCTGGACGCCGAGCACTTCTTCGACGGCTACAAGGCCGACCCGGCCTACGCGATCGAGGTTCTCCGCGTGGCCGGCGAGGCAGGCGCCGACGTCATGGTGCTCTGTGACACGAACGGCGGCATGATGCCGGGCGAGCTGTCGGACATCGTGCATGAGGTGCTGCACGCATCGCAGGCCCGCCTGGGCATCCACTGCCACAACGACACGGCGTGCGCCGTCGCCAACTCACTGACCGCGATCGACGCGGGTGTGACGCATGTGCAGGGGACAGCCAACGGGTACGGCGAGCGGTGCGGCAACGCCGACCTGTTCAGCATCGTCGCGAACCTTGAGGTGAAGTACGGCCGGCAGGTACTCCCCGACGGCAAGCTCGCCGAACTCAAGCGGGTCTCCCACGCCATCTCCGACGTGGCCAACATCGCGCCCGACGCGCATGCGCCGTACTACGGCCAGAGCGCCTTTGCCCACAAGGCCGGCCTCCACGTCAGCGCCATCAAGGTCAACCCGGACCTGTACCAGCACGTGGATCCGTCGACCGTCGGCAATGACATGCGACTGCTCG
>JAVEEB010000326.1 GCA_030840665.1 Frankiaceae bacterium
CCGGTGCTGCGCACCGGGCCCCTCGTCGACGAGCGACTGGAGTTAGCTCACGCGGATGGCGTCGAGGTCGATGTTGTTGCCCTTCGACGCCGCGTTGCGCGAGGTTGTCGTCACGAGCTGGAGGCTCTGACGGCCACCGTTGAGCGTTGCGCGGTACACGGTCTTGTTGCAGCTCGAGAAGGACTGGTAGAGGTCGATCGACGCTACGGTCGCGCCGTCGAGGACGACGTTGACCTTGCCCGACTGCGGGCCCTTGCACGCGATGACCGACACCGAGGTGCCCTTGACGTACACGAGGCCCGTCGGACGGCTGCCCGCGCCGGAGCCCAGCACGGAGTCGAAGCTTGCACCCACGGCGTCTGTCGCGCGGTGGACGGACCACCACTGGAAGACGAGGGGGGCGTTCTCCTGTGCCGTTCCAGCTCCGGTGACGAAGCGGTCGACATAGACCGCATGTCCCTTGGATGCCGAGTCCTTGACGCCGTTCACGACGACCGTGAGGACGTGCCTGCCGGTGGACAGGCCGCTGACGGTCGTCATCCGCTTGTTCCACGTGACGGCCTTCGAGTAGAAGGACACCGACCCCGTCGTCCGGCCATCCACCTTGATGGTGGCGTGTCCGCCGTCAGGGCCGCTGCGGCCGTAGATGGCGACCGAGGAACCCGAGAACATGAGCTGGACGGAGCTGCCGGTGTTGGCCGAGCTGATGTACGCGCCGCCGCTGGCTTTTGCGCTGAGGCCCTTCGACCAGCTTTCCTTGATGTTCGTGCCGCCGCTGTCGATGACCACCGGCGCGCTGACGGGCATGGTGTCCGCGACACCCGCGTTACCGACCGTGTCCACGACCCCAGGGCCAACCCACGCAACGTAGGTCTCGCCCGCCGTGAGAGGGGCAGCGGGCACAAATCGTGCGGTCTTCCCGTCGACGATGATGACGGTGCCGGCGACGTGCGCACCAGAGCCGGCGACTGCGACGCCGATGTTCGCCGGGGTGACGCCGTAGACCACCTCAGAGAACAGGATCGTCGCACCTCCGACGAGGGAGATGTTGTTCTGCAAGCTCGCGGTCGGCGGGACGGAGTCTTTCACGAACGTGCGGGTCGCGGACCAGGTCAGGTTGTGCCCTGACTGATCGACCGGTTGCACGCGCCAGTAGTACTTGCCGTCGCTGAACAGCGCGTCCGGCCGGGTGAACTGCGTGAAATCTGTCACGACTTCAAAGACCCCCGACAAGAACTTGGGGTCCGGTGACACCTGAAGCCGGTAGTTCTTCGCCTCCTGGAGCGGAGCTCCTGATGTGGCCAGGAAGTCCTTCCAGGTGAAGGTCATGGCAGGGGCCGTGACGATCGCGCCGTCCGCGGGTGTGTCGAGGACCGCAGGCGGCGTGCGCTTCGCGAACGTCGTGCCGTTGGTCCCCGTTGAACACTTCTGGCCCAGAGTTACTGATTTGCCGAGATCGATGAGACCAGTGGCCACGTTGCCGACGAGAAACGATGCCTGTGTGGCGCTCACCGAGGTGATGGTCAGGCCGGGCGCGACGGTCTTGCCCGCCGGCCCGTTGTAGGTCGTCCCGTTGTACGTGAACGTGACGGTGAGTGTCGGAGGGTCGATCTGAGTAACGGCGACCGTCCCAGTGCCGGTGTTGCAACCGACGATGTACCAGTGATAGCTCACGCCCGCCTGGTTGTCGAACAGCGAGTCGTGTGGAGTGAATTGCGGGCCCGCCACCACGAATGCGCGTTGCACGTTCAGCATGCCGCTGTCCAGACTGATGATCAGCTGGTAGACGCGGGCCTGCGGGACGGCCGGCCACGAGAACGTCGGGGTGTCCGTGCAGGTGATGGTGCAGTTGACGGTCGCCAACGTCGCGGGCGTCGTGGGGGCTCCCGGCGGGCTCGCCTGGTAGGACACGGAGAAGACGGGGCTCCACGGGCCGCAGGTGACATTCTTTATGTCGCAGCCTTCGGTCAGTCGCGGATCGGTGTCCGCTCCGAGTGTGGCCTCGTCGGTTCCGTTGACTGCCCGCACTCGGTAGGACCAGTCGTGAATTCCATCACCGTCGGTGTCCGCCTTGCCTGAGAACGTCTTCAGGTCCATCGCGCACGCACCGTCGCTGGGGTCCTCCTTGCCGATGCTGTCGTACGGCGTGTAGCTGGTGTGGTTGGTGAAGCAGTCGACGCGCGCGTCGGGGCTGAAGTTGCCCTCCGGGCCGTACTGGATCAGGTAGGCGGATGCCTCCGCAACCGGCGTCCACGACACCGACGGGTTCGCGTTGGTCGCAAACTGCGTGATCGTGGGCGCGCCAGTCCACTCGTGGTAGAAAACGCGCTCACTCGACCAATCCGTGTGGTGCCCGGCAGCATCCTCCGCGCGCACCCGCCAGAAGTAGGAGCCGTAGGGCAGCGTTACCGGCAGCACATACGTCGTGCCGACTGTGGTGCCCCCTGCCGGGAGAACGACCGTGTTGTTCGTCCAGTCGTCGTTGGGGGTGATCTCCACCACATAGTGGTCGGTGTTGGCGACGGGCGACCAGTTCAGGACCACATCGACGAGTGGCTGGGATTCGTCGCGACTGTCCGGCGGTGAGACGAGTGCGGGACCCGCCTTGCCCGACATGACGTCGACGACCGGCGGCGGCGTGCCGGCGGCAGCCGATGCGGCCGACCACGTCACGCCCGGGAGGACGCCAGCAATCAATACAACTGTGGCAAGGCCAGCAACCCTTGCGCGCACCCGATTTGCCTTCAACGTAACTCCTCCGACCGCTGTGCGACACACATGTGTCACCTGACTGCCGTTGGCATCGGCAGATCAGCAGGGACTCCCGTTACGCCGGATGGGTGTATGGCGCAGACTGGTTGGACTAGTGACAGACAGGGGCCGTCGCGTGACGTACGAGCAGTACAGCTCCCGGCGGCTCGCCGTCAGCGGCGCGCTGGCGGAGCGCGGATGCGACGCCGTCCTCGTGACCGCACCGGTCAACGTCCGCTACCTGACCGGCTTCACGGGGAGCAACGGTGCGGTCCTGCTGACGCGCGACTCCGTGTCTCTGGCAACGGATGGCCGGTACGACGAGCAGGCACAACGCGAGACGGGGCTGACACCCACCATCACGCGAGCGCTGCTGCGAACGCTGGTGACCGACGCCCGCACTTCCGGCGCCCGTTCTCTCGCGATCGAGCGCGACCACGTGACCCTCGCGCACTTCGAGGCCATCGCGGACGCGGCGGAAGGCGAGCTCACCCTGACACCCTGTGCCGGGCTGGTCGAAAACGAGCGGATGCGCAAGGACGAAACGGAGCTCGGGTGCCTGCGTCGTGCGGCCGCGATCGCGGACGCTGCTTTCACTGCGGTCAAGCAAACAGTGTCACCGGGCATGACCGAACGCGAGTTGGCCGATGCGCTGGAGGAAGCCATGCGGCGCGGCGGCGCCGACGCGCCGGCCTTTGCCACCATCGTCGCCGCGGGAGTCAATGGGGCCGAGCCGCACCACCAGCCCACGAGTTACGCCCTTGCACTGGGGGATCTGGTGACCGTCGACATGGGCGCCCGCGTCGATGGTTATCACTCGGACATGACGCGCACGTTCGCAGTGGGTCCGGTCGATGATTGGCAGCGCGAGCTGTACGGACTCGTCGACGCGGCCCAGCGAGCGGGCTGTGCAGCAGTCGTCGCCGGCGCCGGCACCGCCGAGGTTGACGCCGCCGCTCGCGCAGTCATCGAGAACGCGGGCCACGGTGAGCATTTCGTCCACGGAGTGGGTCACGGCGTGGGGCTGCAGATCCACGAGTCACCCATGCTCTTCGGGGCCAGCGAGGTCGTCCTCGCCGACGGCATGGTCGTGACCGTCGAGCCGGGCATCTACGTGCCGGGACGCGGCGGTATCCGTATCGAGGACACGCTGATCGTTTCGGCCGACGCCCCAGAGGTCATCACCCGCGCCGCCCGGGGGTTGTGAGCAGCCGCGGTTTCCTCGCCGCTTGGTAGCATCGCCCCGGACCAGCGGTTGCCACGTGCCCGCGACACCGGCAGTGCCCGATAGAGAGATCACCATGGCAACGACGAACGACTTGAAAAACGGCCTGACCCTCGACATCGACAGTGTCCTGTGGACTGTCATCGACTTCCAGCACGTCAAGCCGGGCAAGGGCGGCGCCTTCGTGCGCACCAAGCTCAAGAACGTCATGACGGGCCAGGTCGTCGATCGCACCTTCAACGCCGGCCTGAAGATCGAGACGGCCACCGTCGACAAGCGCGAGATGCAATACCTATACGCCGACGGCGACGCCCATGTCTTCATGGACACGGACACGTTCGACCAGGTGCACATCGGCGACGCCACCCTCGGTGACGCCCGCAACTTCCTGCTGGAAAACCAGACCGCGACCGTTGCCATGCACGAGGGCATCCCGCTGTACGTCGAGCTCCCGGCCTCGGTCGAGCTCACGGTGCAGCACACCGACCCAGGCCTGCAGGGCGACCGGTCCACGGGCGGCACCAAGCCGGCGACCCTCGAGACCGGTCACCAGATCCAGGTGCCGCTGTTCGTCAACACGGGCGACAAGCTCAAGGTCGACACCCGCGAAGGCGGCCGCTACATCAGCCGCGTCACCAACTAGTGGCTGCTCGCAGCAAGGCGCGCAAGCGCGCGCTCGACATCCTTTTCGAGGCTGAGCAGCGCGGGCTCTCCGCGTTGCCCCTGCTGCGCGACAGGTTGCCGGTGGCCGACCCGCCGATCTCCGAGTACGCGGTGTCGCTCATCGAAGGCGTCGTCGCCCACCAGGCGCGCATCGATGAACTGCTGTCGTCGTACGCCATCGATTGGACGCTCGACCGGATGCCGCCCGTCGACCGGGCGGTGCTCCGGATCGCGGTGTTCGAGCTGTTGTGGGTCGATGATGTGCCCGACGCCGTGGTCGTCAGCGAGGCTGTCGAACTCGCGACGGCGCTGTCGACGGACGAGTCGCCGCGCTTCATCAACGGGATGCTCGGCCGCATGTCCGACGACAAGCCACTGCTCGTAGCGCCCGTCGCCGGGCCCGACGAGGCCTAGCTCAGCGCCTCGATCGCGCGCCGGGCCTCGGCGTCGAGCACGCCCCAGGCAATGAGCTGCTCGGTGATCGCGGTCGGCGACGTGTCGTAGATGACGGCGAGGGAGCGCAGGTCCTCGTGGCGAATCGAGAGGACCTTGCCGTTGTAGTCGCCGCGCTGGGCCTGGATGGTGCGGGCGTAGCGGGCCAGGGGAGCCGCGTCGGACGCCGGGACCGTGTTGAGGCGCTCGAGGTCGAGGATCAGCTTCGCTGCCGGCTCGTTGCCGCCATACGCGGCGCCATCGGGCAGCAGCTCGCTGACGGGCACCCCGTAGAACTCGGCCAATTCGGCCAGCTTTGCCACGGTCACTGACCGGTCGCCGCGTTCGTATGAACCGACGACGACCGCCTTCCACTTTCCTGAGGACTTTTCCTCCACGCCGTGCAGGGACAAGCCCTGCTGGGTGCGGATCGCGCGCAGTCGTGCGCCTAGTGCTCTGGCGTAGTCGGTCATGTGTGTCTCCGTCGGGCCGTGGGTCAACGAGCTGGCCGGCGTCGGTCTCACTACTGGCTCGCCCTTGGGACCGCGCCGAATGTCTCGGCGCGAAGTGACCGGTTTACCCATGGGGTCAAAGCCTCGCCTTGGTTACGCAGAGTAAACGGTACGACCGTCACGCTACGCAGTCAAGGCTGCGAACGGCTGCACCGAAATCTCGCGAACGTACGCCCAAACGGCCTACTCGGCCGTGTCGACCGGGCGATAAATCCCGACAATTCGACGCTTATGTATGGCACGGTGCGTATTCGGAAGGTTGGCGTACGAACTCTCCGTCAGCACTGGTCGGCCACCGGCACACTCGCGCGCCGACAGCTTGGACCGTCCCTCCGTCAGCGAGGCGCATCCCTGCTAGGGTCCGAACTGCAAAGACCGTCCTTTAACGACCCGTCCTGTGAGGCGGGGAAGGGGGTCGCGGGTGTCTGCGTCTGTCACGCCACCCACGTCACCGCGCGCCACGAGCGCGCCTGAACCGCCCGACGGGCGGTCCGTTCTCGATCCCGCTGATGTCGGCCGTGCGCTGACCCGGATCGCCCACGAAATCCTGGAACGCACCAAGGGCGGCGACGATCTCGTCCTCCTCGGCATCCCGACGCGAGGGGTGACCATCGCCAACCGCCTCGCGGCCCGCATCCGTGCGGTCGAGGGCCTCGAGGTTCCGGTGGGCTCCCTCGACATCACGATGTACCGCGACGACCTGCGACTGCGGTTGCCGCGGGCGCTCGAGACGACCGATGTGCCCGGTGGCGTCGACCACAAGTTGGTGGTCCTCGTCGACGACGTCCTGTTCACCGGTCGCACCGTGCGTGCAGCCCTCGACGCCCTCAGCGACCTCGGCCGGCCTCGCGCCGTCCAGCTGGCCGTGCTCGTCGACCGGGGTCACCGCGAGCTGCCCATCCGCGCCGACTACGTCGGCAAGAATCTGCCGACCTCACGCACCCAGCTCGTCTCCGTGCGTCTCGCGGAGATCGACGGCAGCGACGCGGTCGTCGTGGGAGAGGCCTCATGAAGCGCCACCTGTTGTCCGCCACCGACCTCGATCGCGAATCGGCGACGCTCGTCCTGGACACGGCGGAGGAGATGGCCCGCCTCGGCGAACGTTCCATCAAGAAGCTGCCGACACTGCGCGGCCGCACCGTGGTCAACCTCTTCTACGAGGACTCCACCCGCACGCGCACCAGCTTTGAGCTGGCGGCCAAGCGCCTGTCCGCGGACGTCATCAACTTCTCGGCCAAAGGCTCGAGCGTCTCCAAAGGCGAGAGCCTGAAGGACACTGCGCTGACTCTCGAGGCGATGGGCGCCGACGCGGTCGTCTGCCGGCACAGCGGGTCGGGCGCCCCGCACCGCCTTGCGCAGTGGGTCAAAGGCAGCGTCGTCAACGCGGGCGACGGCACGCACGAGCATCCGACCCAGGCCCTGCTCGACGCCTTTACGATGCGCCGCCGGCTCGGCCGGATCGAGGGGCTGCGCGTCACGATCGTCGGCGACATCCTGCACAGCAGGGTTGCCCGTTCCAACGTCCTGCTCCTCGACATTCTCGGTGCGCATCCGACGGTCGTCGCTCCGCCGACGCTGCTGCCGGTGGGCATCGAGGCATGGCCGACCGAGGTGTCGTACGACATCGATGCGGTGCTGCCCAAGAGCGACGTCGTGATGATGCTGCGCGTGCAGAACGAGCGCATGACCGCGTCGTACTTCCCGAACGTGCGCGAATACTCGCGCCGCTACGGCCTCGATGCCCGACGCGTCGCCGCGCTGCCGGACGACGCCATCGTGATGCACCCCGGCCCGATGAACCGTGGCGTCGAAATCGCAGCCGAGGTTGCCGATTCCGCCCGTTCGACCATCGTGGAACAGGTCGCGAACGGCGTCAGCGTTCGCATGGCCGTCCTCTATCTGCTCCTCGGCGGCTCCGAGCCCGCCATCGGTTCCCCCGCTGCGGGCAGCACAGAAGGAGAACGGCCATGACCGACTGGCTCCTGCGACAGGTCCGCCCGTTGGGCGGCGATGTCGTCGACATCCGCATCGTCGGCGGCGTCATCGCCGAGATCGGTCCGTCGCTGCCCGAGGGCGATTGTTCGGTGTACGAGGGCGGCTCGTCGCTCGTCGCACTGCCGGGCCTCGTCGACCTGCACACGCACCTGCGCGAACCCGGCCGCGAAGACGCCGAAACCGTCGAGACGGGCACCCGGGCGGCGGCGCTCGGCGGCTACACGGCGGTCCACGCGATGGCCAACACGACCCCGGTCGCGGACGTCGCCGGCGTCGTCGAACAGGTGTGGCGCCTGGGTCGCGATGCGGGCTGGTGCGACGTCGCTCCGGTTGGTGCCGTGACGGTCGGCCTCGGCGGCGAACACCTCGCCGAGCTCGGCGCGATGGCCGAGTCGATCGCCCGCGTGCGTGTCTTTTCAGACGACGGCAAGTGCGTGTCCGATCCGGTGCTGATGCGCCGCGCCCTCGAGTACGTGAAGGCTTTCGACGGCGTCATCGCCCAGCACGCGCAAGACCCGCGGCTCACCGAGGGCGCCCAGATGAACGAGGGCGTCGTGTCCGCGCGCCTCGGCCTCGCCGGTTGGCCCGCCGTCGCCGAGGAGGCCATCATCGCCCGCGACTGCCTGCTCGCCGCTCACGTCGGCAGCCGGCTGCACGTCTGCCACCTCTCGACCGCCGGTTCGGTCGAGATCATCCGGGCCGCGAAGGCGAAGGGGTGGGACGTCACGGCCGAAGTCACCCCGCACCACCTGGTGCTCACCGAGGACCTGGCCGCGACGTACGACCCGACGTACAAGGTCAATCCGCCCCTGCGCACCGCGGCCGACGTCGAGGCCCTGCGGGATGCGCTCGCCGACGGGACCATCGACGTCGTCGCCACCGACCACGCGCCGCACCCCGTCGAGGACAAGGAGACCGACTGGACCGCGGCCGCCTTCGGCATGACCGGCCTCGAGACCGCGCTCGGCATCGTCGCGGAGACGATGGTCGCGACCGGCCGTCTCGATTGGGCGGGTGTCGCCGACCGCATGTCGATCGCGGCCGCGCGCATCGGCCGGCTCGCCGACCACGGAAGGCCGATCGCGGTCGGCGAACCCGCCAACCTGACGTTGATCGACCCCGACGCCGCGTGGACCGTCGATCGCGCTCAACTCGCCTCGCGCAGTACCAACACTCCGTACGCCGGCCGCAGTTTGCCGGCCCGGGTCGTCGCCACGTTCCTGCGTGGCCGCCCGACCGTTCTCGATGGGAAGCCCGCATGAGTTTCTTCCGCCGTTCGTCCCCGCATCCGACGCCGCCGGAGGCTGCGCCCGTCGAGCCGGATGAGGCGGTGCTGGCCACGGCTGCGCCGGATGAGGCCACGCCTGATGAGGCCGCGCCGGACGAGGCCGCACCCGACGAGGACGCCCTCGCCGTCGATTTCCCGTCGTACGACACTCCTGTCGCACTTGACCCTCTCGTGGACGACCTCCCGGTTGCCGTTGCAGGTGTGTCCGAGTGGGCCGGCGATGGCAGCACGCGCCAGAAGCTGGGTCACATCTCGGGCGGCATCGCGCCGTTCGTGACGGTGCTGCCGGCCTTCGTGCGCGGCCATCGAGCCCCCGCGCTCCTGGTCCTCGAGGACGGCCGCACGTTCCGCGGCGAGGCATACGGCGCCACCGGCGAGACGCACGGCGAGGCCGTCTTCAACACGGGCATGACCGGCTACCAGGAGACGCTGACCGACCCGTCGTACTACGGCCAGGTCGTCGCCATGACCGCACCCCACATCGGCAATACCGGTTACAACGACGAGGACCCGGAGTCCTCGCGCATCTGGGTCGCCGGCTTCGTGGTCCGCGACCCCGCCCGTGTCACCTCCAACTGGCGCGCCGGCCGTACCCTCGAAG
>JAVEEB010000343.1 GCA_030840665.1 Frankiaceae bacterium
GTGGTGGTCGCCACCGTCGACGATTTGCTGTCGCACTTCAATGACCGCCACCGCGACCTGCGCACCATCTGGCTGCAGCACTATCAGCGCGTCGTGCACCGCGTCCCTAAGTCGATGACCCTCTCCGAGGAACGCCGCCTGCTGATTGGCGCGTCGTTCACGAACGAATACTCCGTGGAAGCTGCCGCGTTGTTCAACCCGTCGATCGTGCCGCACCCGGACCAGACGGGCTTACGGCACGACCAGGTGCGCTTCGTGATCTCGCTCCGGGCGGTGGGCGAGGGACACATCTCCAGCCTGGAATTCCGATCGGGCGTCGCCGGCCCGGGCAATTCCGTCACCCTCGACCCGCCGGGCCGCTGGCTCGACGCGGGCGAACACCGCACCACGCTCTACAGCCGGGAGTTGTTCCGGCACCGGCTGCACGACGAAGGCGCGGACGCGGAGAGCTCCGCGTTCCTCCTGGAGCAACTGGCGGAGCGCTTCGACCAGGCTGACTTTCACAAGGCCCTGACAGCACTCGGGCGGGCGCGACTGACCTTCCCGGGGGGCGCCCACACGGACGACGTGGCGCGACGCATCGCCGAGTGCAACTACGACGTGGTGTTCGACGCGGCCCGCCCCCTCGACGAGCGGATCCTGTGGCCACACGCGCATTCGGAGTCCCAGGGCATCGAGGACGCGCGCTTCGTACGGTTCACCGGCGCCGACGGCGGGGTGTCGTACCTCGGCACGTACACGGCCTTCAACGGCGCCGACATCGCCCCTCAGCTCATCACGACCGATGACTTTGCGACGTTCCACATCAGCCAACTGGCAGGCACGGCTGCGAAGAACAAGGGCATGGCTCTGTTTCCGCGGCTGGTCAACGGCCGGCACGTCGCGCTCTCCCGGTTCGACAGGGAGAGCAGCGCGATCGCGACCTCCGAGAACGGCCTCATCTGGGACAACCCGGTCACGATCCAGTCGCCGCGCCAGCCGTGGGAATTGATCCAGCTCGGCAACGCCGGCTCGCCGATCGAGACCGACATGGGCTGGCTCGTGATCACTCACGCGGTCGGGCCGATGCGCGCGTACTCGCTCGGGGCGATCCTGCTCGACCTCGACAATCCGACGCGGGTGCTGGCGGCCTTGAGCGAGCCGCTGCTGCGGCCGGCGCAGGATGAGCGCGACGGGTACGTACCGAACGTCGTCTACTCGTGCGGCGTCCTTCAGGTGGGCGAGCAACTGCTGCTTCCCTACGGGGTGAGCGACTCGTCGATCCGGTTCGCTTACGTCGACCTTCCCGGACTGCTCAAGCGGCTCGCCGCCGAACCCTCCCCCGCGATCGCGGCGAAGAGGCGCTCGTAGTCATCGACCATCCGGTCGGCGGTGAACCGCTTCTCCACGTCGGCGCGGCAGTCCCGCCTGTCCAACCGGCCCACATTGCGCACCGCCTCGACGGCTTGGTCGATCGTGTCGACGAGATGACCGGTGCGTCCGTCGCGGATCAGCTCCGGCATTGAGCCTAGGTTGTTGGCGATGACCGGCGTGCCGGTGGCCAGGGCTTCCACGACCGACAAGCCGAACGGCTCGGCGAAGCTGATGAGGTGCAGCAAGGCGATGGCCCCGCCGAGCAGTTGATCGCGCTGTGCGGGCGCCACCGATCCGACGTACTCGATGCCCTGTTTGTCCAAGTGGGGCTCGACTTTCTCGCGGAAGTAGGCCTCGTCCTGAATGATGCCGGCGAGGATCAACGGCAGCCCGGCGCGCTGCGCCACCTCGATCGCCAGGTGTGCCCCCTTATGCGGGTGGATGCGGCCGAGGAACAGGAGGTAGCCCAGGTGCTGCGGCTGGAACGTGAACTCGGCAAGGGTGATCCCGTGATGAATGGTCGCGTCATACGTCAGCGACGGGTGGCGATCGGAGTCACTGATCGAGACGAAGTGCCCAATATCGTTGTACGACTGGAAAACCGGCACGATCCTCTCCGAGGAGAAGCCGTGGATGGTCGTGACGACGGGCGTCTCGACGAGGCGGCTGAACGTGAGCGGCAGGAAGTCGAACTGGTTCGAGATGATGTCGAACTCGTGTGCCCGTTCGAAGGCCGCCGCGATGTGCAGCCCTTCGTACACTTTCGCGTCGAGGGTGCGGTCCTCCTCGTAGCCGGTCGGCGCTTCGGCGTGCAGTCGCCCGGCGGTGACGGAGTCCGCGGTCGCGAAGAGCGTGACGTCGTGCCCGCGCGCCACGAGCCCTTCGGCGAGCGTCGAAGCGACCTGCTCCCACGGGCCGTAGTCGCGCGGCGGCGTGCGGTGGGCGATCGAGGCGATGACGCCGATGCGAAGGGCTGGGCTCACATCGACAAGGTTGGCACACGCGGCGCCGGCACAAGCGGTACCCCCGGAGGGATTCGAACCCTCACTGTGACCCTTTTAAGGGGTCTGCCTCTGCCGGTTGGGCTACGGGGGCGCCCGATCATCGTGACACGCCGCCGCCGTCCACCCTTCTCGCCGGACGGGGGCGGGCGGGCGGGGGCGGGGCGGCGTGGGCGGGGGCAGGCGGCTGGGCGGGCGGGGCGGCGGCGAGCAGACCGTCAGAGGTAGCGCTTGCGGGGGTAGATCGCGTGGGCGCCCGAGACCCGATTGAGGAACAGCAGCCCGTCCAGGTGGTCGAGCTCGTGCTGGAAGGCGCGCGCCTCGAACGCGTCCGCCGCAAGCGTCAGCTCTTCCCCGGTACCGGGGGCAAAGCCGCGCACCACCACGGTTGTCGCCCGCGCCACGTCGCCCGTGAAGTCCGGCACGGACATGCAGCCCTCGCGCCCCGGTACGAAGTCGGACGCCGACACGAGCCGCGGATTGACGAGCACCACGAGGCCGGCGCAGGAGACAGCCTTCTTGTGGCCCG
>JAVEEB010000218.1 GCA_030840665.1 Frankiaceae bacterium
CCTTTTACGGGCATTCCAGACCCCGGCCGTGCGGCGGCCCGGGTTCAGCGCTCGCCCGCAGCAACCCCGACCACGTGCTCTGCGATAGCCAGTGCCGACGTGGCGGCCGGCGACGGCGCGTTGCGAACCGAGAGGATCCGCCCCTGAGTCGTGATGCAGAAGTCGTCGAGCAGCGTCCCAGCACGATCCATGGCCTGGGCGCGGATGCCGGCCGGTCCCGGGATCATGTCGTCGTCCACGAGTTGCGGAACGTAGCGCCGAGCCGCCGCCGCGAACGCCGCCTTGCTGACACTGCCGCGGACCTCGGCCAAGCCCGTGCGCCAGTTCGCCCGCGCGAAGCGACGGAACCCCTGGTATCGCACGATGTCCCACAGGTCACGGCCCGAGACGTCAAAGCGTCGGTAGCCCTCGCGGGAGAGCGCCAGGACTGCGTTGGGGCCGATGAGCACCTCGCCGTCCACGCGCGGTGTCAGGTGGACCCCGAGGAACGGAAACCTTGGGTCCGGGACCGGATACACGAGCCCCCGCACGAGATCACGTTTCTCCGCGCGGAGGCGGTAGTACTCACCGCGGAACGGCACAACCCGAGGGTCCGTCCCGTCTCCCGCAGCCATCGCGAGTCGGTCCGCCTGGAGCCCCGCGCACACAATGATCTGGTCGAACGCCCCCTCATACGCGCCCGCCGTGAGGATCGCTTCGCTACCGCGATTGCGCAGACCCGTCACGCGGCTCCCTCGCCGAAGCACCGCGCCACGCGCCTCCGCGTCCGCCGCGAGCCGGCGGGTGACTGCAACGAAGTCGACGATCGCCGTTGTCGGAGAGTGCAGCCCGCCGATCCCCGCCACGTGCGGCTCCAGGTCGCGTAGCTGTCCAGACGACAGGTGCCGGACCCCCGGCACCCCGTTCTTCTGCGCACGGTCAGCGATGCCCGCAAGGCGAGCGCGGTCTTGTTCGTCCAGCGCGACCAGGACCTTCCCGCACATGCGGTACGCGATGTCGTGCTCAACGCAGAAGTCGCGAAGCATCCCCCCACCGCGACGGCAGAGCTGCGCCTTGAGGGACCCTGGCGTGTAGTAGAGGCCGGCATGTACGACGCCGCTGTTGCGTCCCGTCTGGTGCAGTGCGAAGTCCGCCTCCTTCTCGAAGAGAGTGACGCTCGCGCCGGGGTCCGTCAGCAACAGCTGGCGTGCGACAGCCGCGCCGAGGATGCCGCCGCCCACCACCGCGAACCTCAGCACCTGACTGCTCCGATCGTCGCCATCCATGTCCGGGTGCGTGCGAATTCGCCAGTGGCGTAAGGCATTTTCCCCCACGTGCCGCGACAGTGCGACAGACTGCGCCTATGAGATGTGAAGGCAGCGTTTTCGTCGTGACGGGTGCTTCGAGCGGCATCGGAGCAGCCACCGCACGCGCCGCTCACGCGCGAGGGGCCCGCGTCGTGCTGATCGGCCGTCGCGCCAATCTGCTGGAACAGCTGGCCAGTGAGCTTCCGGGCTCCCGGGCGTACGAAGCCGACGTGACGGACAGGTCTGCTGTACAGGCCGTGCTTGCCGACGTGCTCGCTGAGCAGGGACGCATTGACGTGCTGGTGAACAATGCCGGTCAGGGCTTGCACGTCCGGCTGGAAGAGGTCGACCTCGACGACTTCCGGGCGGTTCTGGAGCTGAACGTCGTCGCGCCCCTGGCACTGATGCAGCTGGTTCTCCCGGCGATGCGCGCGCAAGGGGCCGGCACCATCATCAACGTCAGCTCGGGCACATCTCGCGGAGTGCGGGAAGGCGTGGGGGCTTACGCAGCCACGAAGTCGGCCCTCAACATGCTGTCGGCGGTTGCCCGAGCGGAGCTCGCGGGCGACGGGGTGGTGGTGAGCACGGTCTACCCGACGCTCACCGCCACGGAGTTCCACAGCACCCTCCGGGCCGGATCCGGCCGACGCGCGGCGACGGCTGTTGCGGACACCGCCGAGCACGTTGCGCAGACGATCTGCGACCTGGTGGAAAGCGGCGAGCCCGAGGCGGTGCTCTCGGTGCCGACCCCATCTAGTCAATCCGCTTGACCTTCCGCGCGGGACCCCTGGTCGCGTACGGCGTGTAGCGGGGAGTCCAGCGCAACAGGCCGGCCGCCGCGAGGACTCCGACGAACCCCACCGATGCGATACCCGCAGCCAGCGAGAAGACGGCCGCGACGGCGGACACGACCACGGGGCCGACTGCATTGCCGGCATCGCCGACCAGGCGCCATAGCCCCAGGAACGGGACCCGCCCTGGCCCGGGCGCAGCGTCCGCGCCCAGCGTCATCATGATCCCGGAACCGATTCCGTTGCCCACACTCATGGCCACAGCGACAACAGTGAGAGTGAGGACCGTCGAGGTCAGCGGCAGCAGCATCATGGAGACGCCCATGATCAGCATTGCGGGGAGGGCGATGGCGAGTCTGCCGAACTCGTCCATGACCTTGCCCGCCGGGTAGAAGAGCAGCATGTCGGCAGCCCCGGCGATCCCGAAGACGATGCTGGTGGTCTGCGCGTCCACATGTATGTGCTCGGCCCAGAGCGGCAGGACGGTCTGCCGCCCGGCACGGACAGCCCCCACCGCGAGCACCGCCAGACCGAGCGTCGCGAACAGACGCAGGTTGCCGGAAAGGGTCACCCGGGAGCTGACGATCTGCCGCACACCGCCCGAGACGTGCGACATGCCTGGCAGCTCAGGCACACCGATCAGCAGGAGTGCGGTCGCGGCCGACGCTCCCATGGCGACGAAGTATGCCCCGCGCAGGCCGGCGAAACCGATGGCCGCGGCACCCAGGAACGGCCCGATGAACAGGCCGATCCGGTGTGCCCCGGCGAGAGTGGACATCGCGCGCGCCCGCAGTCGGACGGGTGCGACCTCCATCAGGTACGTCTGGCGTGCGAGGTAGAAGACGGCGCTGCATGCGCCCAGTACGAGCAGCGCCAGACCGAGAACGATGAGCGTCGTTGCCATCGCGCATGCAAGGAACCCGGCGACAGAGACCCCAGCGGCAGCGAGCATCGACCGCCGCTCGCCGATGCGATCTGCCAACGCCGCCGCGGGGACGTCGCCGGCCACCCGGCCGAGGCCGAGCAGAGCGAGCATGAATGCGGCCTTGCCGGCACTGCCGTGAAGAGCCAGCGCAGAGAGCGGTATCACCGGCGCGACCGCCCCGTTGGCGATCTCGAACACGAGTGCCGGCAGGAAGCCCGACGCGGCGAGTGC
>JAVEEB010000388.1 GCA_030840665.1 Frankiaceae bacterium
ACGACGCGGCGGCCAGTCAGCCGCCGCAGCATGGCCGACGGCACGACGTCAGGGTCGAGGCATACGAGCACGCGCCCATGAGCGCGCCACGGGACGGTGAACGCCGACAACGCGCGGCCACGCATCCCGGCCCGCGGCCGGGTGCGGGCGACGGAACCGGGCGGGGCGTTGTCGGCGCTGCCGAGGGCAAGGACTTCGACCGTCAGGCCGGCGCGGAGAAAAGCCGCTGCCTCACGGTGCAGACGAGCGTCGGCGACGTCGTGGCCGGACGTGACTATCGAGACGTCGTACGAAGGCAACTCACACGTCTTCAAGGGTGAGGTTGTCGCGCTTGACCTTGGCGTGGTCCGTGTAAGCCTCGACGACGTCCTTCGGCTCACCTTCGAGCATGAGGGTGCCGTGGTCCATCCAGATCGCCTTGTTGCACATGTCTGTGATGCTGCCGAGGGCATGGCTGACCATCACCATGGTGCGTGCCTGGCTCAGCAGTTCCTTCATCTTCGCGTTCGCCTTGTGCCGGAACGATGCGTCGCCCGCCGACAATGCCTCGTCGACGAGAAGGATGTCCGGCTCCATGTGAACGGCAACTGAAAACGCGAGCCTGCTGTACATGCCGGAGGAGTACGTCTTCATGGGCATTTCCATGAAGTCGCCGAGCTCGGCAAAGTCGGTGATCTCGTCGTATTTCTGCGCGACCTCGGCGCGACTCAAGCCCGCCGCCAGTCCGCCGAGGAGCACGTTCTCCTTGCCGGACAGCTGCGCATTGAACCCGACGCCGAGGGCGAGCAGCGTGCTGACGCGGCCACGTACTTCCACCCGGCCCGAGGTCGGCGGCAGGATGCCGGCCAAGGCGCGCATGATCGTCGACTTGCCCGCCCCGTTGTGGCCGATGATCCCGAGGATCGAGCCCTGTTCGAGATTGAACGAGACGTTCTTCACGGCTTCGATCTCGCGAACCACCCGCTGACCGCGGCCGAGCCGGACCAAAGCGTCCTTCAGAGTAGGCGTGCGCTCGAACGTCGTCCGGTACGTGATCGACACGTCTTGGACGCTGATCGCGATCCGCTTCGGCGTCGCGATCCCTGGAGCGGATGCCGGGCCGCCCGCCACGGAGATGTCAGATGCGGACAGCGAACTCACGCTCCCTCGACATGAAGAGTAATGAGCCCAGCAGGAACGTGCCGACAGCCCAAGCGGTCCCCGCGAGCCAATACTTCAGCCCCAGCACGGTGTTGGCCGTGAGCAACTCGCTCCACAGGCCGATCAAACTGTAGAGGGGGTTGATGAACCCCAGGCCATGCAAGTGATCGCGCAACGTCGCGAACGGGATGATCACCGGCGAGAGGTACAGCCAGATGCGGTTGAAGTACGGGATGAAGCTGGACACGTCGCGGAAGTAGACGTACAGCGTCCCGAACAAGCAGGCTAACCCGGCGGCGAACAGCGTCATCAGCCCGACGATCGGGAAGGCGAGCAGCAACTTCGCGTTGATCGGCAGACCGGCAGCGATGTGCAGCGCGGCGTACACGATCATCGTTGGCAGGAACCGAAAGAAGCCCGTGCGCACCGCGGAGAGCGGCAGCAGCATGCGGGGGAAGGCGGTATTCATGATGAGCTTGCCGCCGCCGATGACGGACTGCCCGCCGGTCGTCATGCAGCCGGAGATGAAGTAGAAGGCAAAAAGGCCGGCGCAGAGGTGGGCAAAGTAGCCCCAGCTCTGGCCGTGCGTCGCGGCCTTGCCCGCCACCGCTTTGGTGCCGGGCGACAGGACGTTGACCATCACGTAGTAGACGCCAGCGAGCAGCACAGGGTTGATGACGAGCCACATCTGCCCGAAGAACGTGTTGGTGTGCGCGGCACGCATGTTGGAACGCGACAGCTCGGCTGCGAAGTGGCGGCGGGCCCACAGCTGGCGGAAATACACATGCAGGTCCGGGATGCCAGCCCTGTGCGGCTGGTAGACGTGATGCTCGCCGAAGTATTCGTCGTCGGCGGGAGCCTCCGTGATCGCCACGGCCTGCCCCGGTGTCGTCGTCATACCTCGCCTTTCCGCGCTGGTTCGCCGGCGCGCGCGGCCAGCTGTGCTGCCGGCGGCCCCGCCGAGCCTACCGGAACAGGCCCGTCGGGCGTGATCTGGGCGCGCGCACGCGCGACCCGTCGGGCGCCACGGAAAGGGATTGGCGCTGCTCGTTACGATGGCCTCGACCCTTGACTACTGCTCGGAAGGCTCCCGCATGAGCAAGCCCGTCGTCCTGATCGCCGAGGAACTCGCCCCCAGCGCGCTGGAGGTGCTCGCATCGGACTTCGAGGTACGCCACGTGGACGGGGCGGACCGATCGCTTCTCCTGCCGGCCCTCGCCGACGTCGACGCCGTTATCGTCCGCTCCGCGACGAAGATCGACGCCGAGGCACTCGCGGCGGCCAATAAGCTCAAGGTCGTGGCCCGCGCGGGCGTCGGTCTCGACAACGTCGACATCAAGGCAGCGACTGCCCGCGGCGTCATGGTCGTCAACGCGCCGCAGTCCAACATCGTGTCTGCTGCCGAGCAGGCCATCGCCCTGCTCCTCGCGACCGCCCGCATGACGTCGCTCGCGAGTGCGAGCCTCAAGCGCGGCGAGTGGAAGCGCTCGAAGTTCACCGGCGTCGAGATCGTCGACAAGACCGT
>JAVEEB010000424.1 GCA_030840665.1 Frankiaceae bacterium
TACGTCCGCACGCGACGGCCTGTCCAACTATTGCAGGCCGTGCCATAACGAGGTGATTGACGTCAACCGCAACAAGAACCATGGGTCCTCGCGCAACTTTCATCTGAAGCGCAGATACGGAGTCACAGAGGCAGAAGTCGATGCGATGACGCAGCGCCAGGGCGGCCTCTGCGCCATCTGCCGCGAAGCGGTGGCGAAGCATGTCGACCACGATCACGCGACTAGTAAGGTCCGTGGCATCTTGTGCTTCAACTGCAACGGCGGACTTGGGCAGTTCAAGGACCGCGTCGACAGACTCGAGCAAGCGATCGACTACCTGAAGGACACCGGCACATGGCAGAGGCAGCAGGTCACTTCGGGCGTCTTCCGGCTGTATTTACCACTCCCGGCATCACGTCGTTCAGCGACTTCCTCACATTGGCGGCGCCTGAGCTTGCACCCGGACGGCTCGCTGCAGCCGGCGGACTGATGCCCGACGTGCCTCACGGCACGACGATCGTCTCCGCCGTCTATGAGGGCGGCGTCGTCATGGCCGGCGACCGCCGTGCGACCGTCGGCAACTACATCGCCCAGCGAGACATCGAGAAGGTCTTCCAGGCCGACGAGTTCAGCTGCGTCGGCATTGCCGGCACTGCGGGCCTGGCCATCGAGATGGTGCGCCTGTTCCAGGTCGAGCTGCAGCATTACGAGAAGCTCGAGGGCACCACGCTCAGCCTCGACGGGAAGGCCAACCGCCTCGCCGCGATGATCCGCAACAACCTCGGCCTCGCAATGCAAGGCCTCGCGGTCGTGCCGCTCTTCGCCGGCTACGACACGGCCCGCGGCGAGGGCCGCATCTACAGCTACGACGTCACGGGCGGGCGCTACGAGCAGCACTCGTTCCACTCCGTCGGTTCGGGCAGCGTGTTCGCCCGTGGCGCCATGAAGAAGACCTATCGCGACGACCTCACCGAAGAAGAGACCATCCGCGCCTGCATCGGGGCGCTCTACGACGCGGCCGACGACGACTCGGCCACCGGCGGCCCCGACATCACGCGCAACATCTTCCCCGTCATCACCGTCGTCACGGCCGAGGGTTTCCGTCGCGTCCCGGACGCCGACATCGGCGCACTCGTCCAGGCGATGATCGCGGGCAGGATGACGCGACCCAACGGCCCGAACGCCCCGCTCGACTAACCACCAAGAAGCCGCCGACCGACCACGCCACACCGCCGCGACATCCAGGGAGCACCGTGAGTTCGCCGTTCGGATACGTCTCACCCGAGCAGGTCATGAAGGACCGCGCCGACTATGCGCGCAAGGGCATCGCCCGCGGTCGGAGCGTCGTCGTCCTCACGTACATCGACGGCATCCTTTTCGTCGCCGAGAACCCCTCGTCCGCCCTGCACAAGATCAGTGAGATCTACGACCGGATCGCCTTCGCGGCCGTTGGGAAATACAACGAGTTCGAGAACTTGCGACAAGCAGGAGTCCGGTACGCCGACCTGCGCGGGTACGCATACGACCGCGCCGACGTGACCGGCCGCGCGTTGGCCAACGTGTACGCCCAGACCCTCGGCACCGTGTTCACCCAGGAATCCAAGCCGTACGAGGTCGAGATCGTCATCGCGGAGATCGGCACCGACACGAGCGGCGACCAGATCTACCGCCTCACCTACGACGGCTCGGTGGGCGACGAGCACGGGTTCGTCGCCATGGGCGGCTCCGCGGAGTCGGCCGGCACCGTCCTCGCCGAGGGCCACCGCGACGGCCTGTCCCTCGACGACGCGCTCGCCCTCGCCGTCCGCGCCCTGTCCCAGGCCGACAACGGCGAACGACGCACCCTGGTCGCCAACCAGCTCGAGGTTGCCGTCCTCGACCGCACCCGCACCGCCCGCACGTTCCGGCGCCTCGTCGGGCCGCAGCTCGATGCCGCCCTCGGCGCCGAGCCGGACGAGTCACCACTGGAAAGCGGCGGCGACAAGGGCGACGGGCCCCACGCCACGACGTAACCCTGACGTTTCGGCGACCTCCGGACCCGGGCAGCAACCCACGGAGGAGGTCACACCATGCCGAAGAAGCCCGCCCCGGAAGATCTCCCGGCGACGTTGCAGCGCTCGCCGGCCAAGGCCCAGCGCACGTTCGCCGAGACGCACGATGCCGCCGTCGAGCAGTACGGCGAGGGCGAGCGCGCCCACCGCACGGCCTTCGCCTCCGTCAAACGCGGCTTCGAGAAAGTCGGCGACCACTGGGAAGCGAAAGACGAGAAGGGGCCGTCCGACGACCGGGCGGCGGGCGACACCACCGCGGAAACCCATGGCGGCGTGGACGCCCACGCCACTAAAGACCACCTGATGGGCATCGCGCGGCGCCTCGACGTCGAGGGCCGCTCGAAGATGACGAAGGACGAGCTCGTCGAGGCGATCGACAAGGCCAACCGGCGCGAGACCTCGAAGTCATCTCGTAGCTAGCGTTGCAGTTCGGGGCTAGCGCTGCAGCTTCGCCCACGGCCAACCGCTCGCAGTGCCCAGGAGCGTGAGCAGCGAAGGCACGAGGACCGACCGCACCAGAAACACGTCCAGCAGGATGCCCGTCGCCATCGCGAAAGCCAGCTCGCGAAAGGGGACGAGCGGCACGAGCGCCAGCAACCCGAAGCTCGCCGCCAGCACGAGACCGGCTGACGTAATGGCCCGTGTGGACCGTGGTGTCGAGCGCCGGATCGCCTCCGCCAACGGCATGCGGCGCGCAAGCGTCCACACGTGACCGACCGCAAAAATGTTGTAGTCACTGCCCAAAGAGACGAGCAACACCGCAGCCGCGAACGGCACGTAGAAGGTGATGCCGTCATGGTGGGCGCCGGTCTGGAACACCAACGCCGTGAGCCCCAGCGCCGCCAGCAATGCCAGCACACTGCACGACAGCAATACGAGCGGCGCCACGATCGCCCGCAAGAAGATCACAAGCAGCAACGCGTTGACGAGCAAAGCGGCAACCGCGATGCGCAGGAGGTCGCCCGTGGTGCGGGCGACGACCTCCGCGGCGAGGGCGGTGTCACCCGCGATGGCGGGCCGAGCGCCCGAGAGTCCCGCCGCGTCCAGCAATGACGGCAACCGCGCCGTCAACTGTCGTAGGTG
>JAVEEB010000219.1 GCA_030840665.1 Frankiaceae bacterium
CGCTGTCACTCGACATGGCATCCACCACATCGCGGGTCTGGTAGGCGATGGCCTCCAGCGTGGCCCGCGCGATGTGCGCCGCGGTGGTGAAGCGGCTCATCCCGACGATCACCCCCCGGGCGTCGGACCGCCAATGCGGCGCGAACAACCCGGAGAACGCAGGGACGAAATAGCAGCCGCCCGCGTCCGGCACCTGCGCCGCCAGGGTCTCGCTCTCGGCCGCGTCGCGGATGATCCCGAGCTGGTCGCGCAACCACTGCACGGCCGAGCCGGTGACCGCGATCGAGCCTTCGAGCGCGTACACGGCCGGCTGACCGGCCAGCTGATACGCGACGGTCGACAACAACCCCGCAGACGACCGCACGATCTCGTGGCCGGTGTTCATCACGAGGAAATTGCCAGTGCCGTAAGTGTTCTTCGCTTCCCCCGGCGAGAAGCACACCTGGCCGACGGTCGCCGCGTGCTGGTCGCCCAGGACGCCCGCGATGGGCACGACGCCGGCGAAGGGGCCGTCCGCCCGGGTCGACCCGAACACCGCCGGGTCGGACGACGGGCAGATCCGCGGCAGCATCTCGCGCGGCACGCCGAAGAAGCCGAGCAGCTCGTCATCCCAGTCCAGCGACTCGAGCCCCATCAGCATGGTGCGGCTGGCGTTGGTCACGTCCGTGAGGTGCAACCCGCCGTCGACGCCCCCGGTGAGGTGCCACAGCAACCACGTGTCCGTCGTACCGAAAAGTGCGTCTCCGCGAGCGGCGGCGGCGCGGACTCCGTCCACATTCTCCAGCACCCATTGCAGCTTTGCGCCGGAGAAGTAGGTGGCCGGGGGCACGCCGGCTCGTTCCCGGATGACGTCGCCGCGGCCGTCCCGCTCCAGCGCTGCTGCGATGCGGTCCGTCCGGGTGTCCTGCCAGACGATCGCATTGCAGAAGGGCCGTCCGGTGCGGCGATCCCACACGACCGTCGTTTCCCGTTGGTTGGTGAGCCCGATGGCCACCAGGTCGCGAGCCGTCAACCCGTGCGCACCGAGCGTCGTCTCGACAACCGAGCGCGTCCGCTCCCAGATCTCGACCGGATTGTGCTCGACGCGTCCGGCGGCCGGCAGGATCTGCGTGTGCTCCAGTTGATGGCGTGCGACCTCGTTGCCACTCTGGTCGAACACCATGAAGCGCGTGCTGGTCGTGCCCTGGTCGATCGCGCCGACGAAGTCCGCCATCTGCGTAGCCGACTCCTAGCTGACGGCTTCGAGGCGGCCAGGGAATGCCGCTTCGGCCTTCGCCGACAGCTTCTTTTCGGCCCGCCGGATGTACAGGCTGACGGTAATGAAGGCGGCGATCGCAATCCCGCCGCCGACCCAGGTGACCCAGCCTTCAGCGCGCTGCGCGAAGCTGGCGAAGTAGGCGAAGCCAAACCCGAACAGTGACGCCCAAACAAGGCCACCAGCGGCATTCGCCATCAGGAAACGGCGCGCGTTCATGCCGTTCACACCGGCCAGGAATGCCGCGAAGGTGCGCAGCAACGCGACGAACCGGCCGAAGAAGACGAGCTGACCGCCGTACTCATCGAACAGGTAGCGACCGATCTTCAGCCGCTTCTCATCGAGCCGGATCTTGGAGCCGTGCTTGCTCACGAGACGCCAGCCGCCCGTGCGGCCGATCCAATATCCCGCGTTGTCACCCGCAATCCCGCCGGCGGCCGCGCTGAGCACGACGAACACGATGCTGAGCTTGTGCGTGGACCCGGCCGCGAGCGCAGCGGTGATGAGCACCGTCTCGCCCGGCAAGGGGATGCCGAGGCTCTCGAGCGCCACGACCACGAACACCGTGAGGTAGGCCCAGCTGCCGTAGTCCTCGACGAAGCGGTTGAAGAAGTGGGTCACCGCCTCATCCTGCCGCATGCGCGACCGACGGGGGTGAATGCGCGGCGGCCAGACGTCAGGTACGCCAGAGGAAGACGAGCGCCCGGTCATCGTTGGCCGTTTGGGCGACGCGTTCCAGCAGGAGGTCAGACCCTCCCCGGAAGCCGTGGCTGACCAGTTTCTCCGCCGCGCCCATGAGCCGGTCGATGCCGACGGACAGGTCGCGGCCCGGCTCCTCGACGAGGCCGTCGGTATAGAGCAGCAAGGCGTCGCCGCGACGCAGTGTGCCTCTCTCCGGCGTGTACGACGCCGTCGGCAGCAGCCCCAGCGCCACCCCGGAGCCCTTCGAGACCCGCCAGACGCCCGCGCCGGCGTCGTAGTGGATGACCGGCGGGTGGCCGGCGGTCTCCACGACGTAGTCGCCGCTCTCGAGGTCCACCGTCACATGGACGGCGGTCGCAAAGCCCTCGTCCCAGGCCTGCCGGATGAGGTAGTCGTTGGCTTTCCGCAGGAACTCCCCCGGCGGGACAGCGCCGAGCAACCCACCGAATGCCCCCGACAGGAGCAGCGCGCGGGTCCCGGCGTCGATGCCCTTCCCGGAGACGTCGATGAGCACCATCTCCAGGCTGTGACCCCGAACGAGCGCGACCACGAAGTCGCCGCCGAACACGCCCGTGCCGGCCGGCGAGACGGTCGACTCGCACTCCCAGCCCGCTGGCAGGTGCGGGAAGCTGCCCTGGGCGCTCAGCCGGCCTCGCAGTTCGAGCAGCATGTGCTCACCGCGCAGGCCCGGGGCGCCGACCTGCTCCCGCGTGTACGCAAGGACGAGCGCGAAGGCCCCGGTCACCACCACAGCCACCATCGCGCCGATGCGCACCTCGTGGATTCCGAGGACCGCCACGTCGACGATCAGGCCGGCGACCGCGAACATGCAGAGGAAGACCGCCGCCCGCCACCGGGCCAGCAGGCCGGTGGCGATGAGCGCGACGGTCAGCGACGACGGCGGCATGAACTGCGGCGCCCACTCGATCGCACCCACGGTGACGAGCACGATGAGGGCCGCGAGCACGCTCGGCGTCACCCATCGACTGGACACGGCGGTGGCTACGAAACTGCGGATCGCCCGGCGCAGCGCGTACCGGAAACGCCATCCGAGCGAACGACCCATGATCGAAACCTAGCGGGCGGTCGCGCAGGGGCAACCCACTAGGGCAGCGGCGGCAGGAGCTGATCGGTCTCGTACGCCGTGACCATCGCGAGTCGCCGCGCGTGCCGGGGCTCGTCCGAGAAGGGGGTGGTCAGGAAGATGCTCACGAATTGCGCCGCCTCCTCGTAGGTGACCTGGCGGGCACCCAGGGACAGGACGTTCGCGTCGTTGTGCTGACGCGCCAGGCGCGCCGTGTCGTCGTTCCAGGCGAGGGCGGCGCGGACACCGCCCACCTTGTTGGCGGCGATCGCCTCACCGTTGCCGGAGCCGCCGAGCACGATGCCGACGCTCCCCGGGTCAGCCACCACCGCTTCGGCGGCGCGCAGCACGTACACGGGGTAGTCGTCCTCGGCGTCGTAGGCCGCCGGCCCGGCATCGATCGGCTCGTGGCCAAGGGCCCGAAGATGATCAATAAGCTGGGTCTTGAGCTCGAAGGCCGCGTGGTCCGAGCCGAGATGAACGCGCACGGCGGCATCCTCTCAGGTGTCGGCGCGCGAATGCCGACCGGTACACCGGCGATCACAGACCCGCACGGGACGTGTGCGGCCCCAAGGTGGGTAAGGCGTGACAGACTCGGAAGCGATCAACACGAGGGAGCACCACACGTGACTGCACGCGACAACATCACCCGCGCCGAGGCCATCGAGCGGGCGGGCCTCCTGACTGTGACGTCGTACGACGTGCTCCTCGACCTCACGACGGGCCCAGACGTCTTCCGGACGACCTGCACCGCGACCTTCGGCGCCCGGGAGCCCGGCGCGTCGACGTACGTCGACCTAAACGTGGCCCGCGTCGCGCGGGTGACGCTCAACGGCCAGGACCTCGACGTCGCCGCCGTGGCTCACGGCACCCGGGTCACCCTCGACGGCGTCCAGGCCGAGAACGTGCTGGTCATCGAGGCGGACGGCGAATACAGCCGCACCGGCGAGGGCCTGCACCGGTTCGTCGACCCGGTCGACGACGAGGTCTACCTGTACAGCCAGTTCGAGACCTTCGACGCGCACCGCATGTACGCGTGCTTCGACCAGCCCGATCTCAAGGCCGAGTTCCGGCTGACGGTGACCGCCCCCGCCCACTGGGAGATCGTCTCCAACGGGTCGGTGACCGGTCGCGAGGAGCTCGCCGACGGCATTGCCCGCACCACCTTCGGCGCGACGCCGCGGATCTCGACGTACATCACGGCGCTCGTGGCCGGTCCGTACCACCACGTGCACGACGAGCACGACGGGATCCCGCTCGGTGTCTACTGCCGCCGCTCCCTCGCCGAGCACCTCGACGCCGGCCCCGTGTTCGAGGTGACCAAGCAGGGCTTCGACTACTTCCACGACGCCTTCGGGGCGCGGTACCCCTTCGCGAAGTACGACCAGCTTTTCGTGCCGGAGTTCAACGCCGGCGCGATGGAGAACGCCGGCTGCGTCACGATCCTGGAAGACT
>JAVEEB010000480.1 GCA_030840665.1 Frankiaceae bacterium
CGCAACGCGCCGGCATGTTGATGCCGAGCGCGAGGGTCTCGGTGGCGAAGACCGCCTTCACCAGCCCGCGGCTGAACAGTTCCTCGACGATCTCCTTGAACGTCGGCAGCATGCCCGCGTGGTGCGATGCGATGCCGCGTTCGAGGCCCTCGGCGAACTCGTGAAAACGCAGCACCAGCAGGTCTTCTTCGGGCAGATCCGTCGTGCGGCTCTCCACGTAGGTCCGCACCGCCGCGGTCTCTTCCGGCGAGTTGAGCCTCATGCCGGACAGGCGGCACTGGTTGACCGCGGCATCGCATCCTGCGCGGCTGAAGATGAACGTGATCGCGGGCAACAGGTGTTCGCGTTGCAGCCGTTCGATGACGTCGACGCGGCTCGGCGGGCGGAAGCTCGTGCGCGGCGCCCCGCGGCCTCGCTTGGAGAAGCGATTGCTGCTGTCCTCACGCGCAATGCGGACGAGTGCAGGGTTGACGCCCGTGTGCCCGTCGTCCTGACCAGCGAACAGGTCGTACATGCGGTTGCCCACCAGCACGTGCTGCCACAGCGGGACGGGGCGGTGTTCCTCGACGATCACCTCGGTGTCGCCGCGAACCGTGACGAGCCACTCGGCGAACTCCTCCGCGTTGCTGACGGTTGCGCTCAACGAGACGAGCGTGACGCTGTCGGGCAGGTGGATGATCACCTCTTCCCAGACGGCGCCGCGGAACCGGTCGGCCAGGTAGTGGACCTCGTCCATGACGACGTACCCGAGGCCGCGCAGGGCGTCAGACCCGCTGTAGAGCATGTTGCGCAGGACCTCGGTCGTCATGACGACGATCGGGGCGTCGCCGTTGACCGCGTTGTCGCCGGTCAACAGGCCGACGTTGTCCTCGCCGTAGCGCGCGACCAGGTCCCCGTACTTCTGGTTGCTCAGCGCCTTGATCGGTGCCGTGTAGAAGCACTTGCGCCCCTGGCGGAGGGCGAGGAACACCGCGAATTCACCGACGATCGTCTTGCCCGCGCCGGTCGGGGCGGCCACCAGGACCCCCTTGCCACGCTCGAGCGCGTCGCACGCTTTGCGCTGGAACTCGTCGAGGGCGAACGGGTAGCCGGCAACGAAGTCGGCGTACCCCGAGGGGTCCAGCGGGGCGGTTGCCATGGTTCAAGAGTAGGTGCCCCGCCGTCGTACGACGGATACGCGCGCCGGGGCGCCGCGGCAGGCGGCGCCCCGGTCGCGCCCTACGCGTGCTGCATGCTCGGGTTCATGCAGTGGTCGTGCACGGCGAACTCAAGGTTCAGGGTGTACCGGGCGCTCACCTTCGCCCACCGCAGCGACCGGCCGGGGTCTTCCGCTGGGCCGGGCGAGTTGTCGCTCTCGTTGTTGAACCAGCCGGGCTCGCTGAGCGGGTAGCGGGACAGCGTCTCCCGGAAGCCGAGGACCTGGGGGTCCGGGTCGACGGGGTAGCCGCGGCCGATCGACCCCTCGCCGACGTACACGACATCGGGATTGGCGAAGAAACCGGGACGCGTGATGTTCTGTGAGAACGGGTTGATCCCCGGCGCGACCATCGGCGTGATCCGGACGGCATCCTTGATGTGCCAGGCGATCAGCCGCTTCGACGCGGACAGCCGGGCGAACCAGGCGTTGTGGTCGAACAGCCGCCCGTCCACGGGGTCCACGAAGCGGGCCCGGCCGGCGAGGGTGTGCATCGTGTCGGGCTCGAAGAACACGTACCGCGGGTCCGTGTGGTCCGTGAACCAGTCGATGCGGTGCACCCGGTCGAGCTCCGGATGCGCGGGGTCGGTGAAGAAACGGAACCAGTGCTGCTCCGGATGGAAGAAGTATTTGAGGCCAACGGCGCGAAGCGCGGCGCCGACCATGTTCGCCTGGTCGGCCGCCATTTGCCAGTCGGCCAGCAGGCCGGACGGCGGGTTGCCTCCTGTGGTGGGGAGCGGGTCGCCCGCGGTGCCGATCATGCGGTGGCCGAGGATGTGCGCGAGGTCGATCTGCCCTTGGCGGTAAACGGGGTCGATCATCAGCGGCAGAGGGCCCATGTGCGCGCCGGCCGCCACGAGATGCGCCCGGTCGAGTGCCGCGCGGATCTGCTCGGGCGTGATGACACCGTTCGCGCCCTGCGTGAGCTGGAAGAACTCGAAGCCCGCATAGCCGACCGAGGCAAGGTATTCGAAGACGGCGCCGAACCCGCCCGGTAACGGGACCAGCGGCCCGAGGTCGGTGGGGTCGTCCGGGAAATTGGGACCGCCGAGGTAGCCGCTGACGGACTTGTTGAGTCGCGGGACGGCGTCGCGTACCGACCAGTGCTGGATGCCAAGGCGTCCTCGCGGGACGATCCGGCCACGGCGTCCTCCGCCGCCCGTTTCATTACCGACGACGTGGACGTCGCTGCGCCCGCCGCCACCCGCCATGGCGGTGGGCGTGAAGCCACCGAACGCGGCCGCACCGGCCGCGCCCACCCCGGCGCCCAGGAAAAGCCGGCGCGAGAGTTTCCGTTGCTGGGTCAGGTCCGCCGCATCAGTTGTGTCGAGCGACATGATCGCCTCGCTTTCGCCCGGCTGTCCGGTGCTACACGCGAGGCCGGGCATCGGTTCAGGCGTGCGGCATCCCGGACGTCACGCTTCCACTGCGGCGGATGCAGCGAAAGTAACGAATGTGAGCCGCGGGGCTAGGCGGACATGTCCGCCGCGGTGCACGGGCGCTCAGACGTCCAGCGATGTTCGGGGTGTGGCCTCGTCGGGATCGAGGGACGCGATCGGATCCGCCGCCCTGCGCTTGGCGACGCCACGGTCGTGCAACCACGCGAGACTGAGGGCAACGCCGTACAGTGCGCACATGGGGACGGCCAGCGCCAACATGCTGAACGGGTCTTGGGTCGGCGTTGCCACGGCGGCGAAGACGAAGACGCCCATGACGGTCGCCCGCCAGAAGGACCGCATCCGCACGAACGTCAAGATGCCGGCGACGTTGAGCAGGACAAGCAGTAGCGGGAATTCGAACGACGCGCCGAAGATCAGCAGGAGCGTGCCGAGGAAGCCCAGGTATTCCTGGACGCCGAGCAAAGAGGTCACGCTGGGACCGCTGGCGCTCAGCAGGAAGTCGAGCGCCGGGTGCAGGACGAGGAACGCAAAAGTGGCACCGGCCGCGAAGAGCACGATGGAGGCCGCGACGAACGCGACCCCC
>JAVEEB010000045.1 GCA_030840665.1 Frankiaceae bacterium
CCGCCGTTGCGCTGCCCTGGTACGCGGTGCTGGTGCTGCCGATCCTGTTCGCGGCCGGCATGAGTCTGCTGGACAGCATCGACGGGGTTTTCATGAACTTCGCGTACGGCTGGGCGATGTCCCGGCCGGTCCGCAAGGTCTACTACAACATCACCATCACGGCGCTGTCCGTCGCGGTGGCCCTCGTCATCGGCGTGATGGAGATTGCCGGCCTGCTTGCCGCCAAGCTGCACATGACACGCGGGCCGCTCGCCGCGATCGGCAATGTCGACCTGGAGTACGTCGGGTATGGGATCGTGGGCCTGTTCGCGGTGACGTGGGCGATCGCGTTCGGCGTCTGGAAGTTTGGGCGTATCGAGGAGAAGTGGTCGGCGCAGCTGCGCTGAGCATCTGTCGGCGGACCGAGGGCAGCAGTGACGACGGACGGGCAGTCGACGAATGAGTCGGCCGTGCAGGGAGCCCTCAGCAAGCTCAAGGCGGTCGGGGGGCGGGTGACGTCCGCGCGGATCGCGGTGCTGAGCGTCCTCGAGGCCTCGTCGGGCCACCTGTCCGCGGACGCCATCGCCACCGCGGTGCAGGTCTTGCAGCCGGCTGTCCACCGGGCCACGGTCTACCGGACGCTCGAGTCCCTCGTCGAGGTCGGCGTCGTCAGTCACACGCACCTCGGGCACGGCGCCGCCGTCTACCACCTCATCGCTGAGGAGCACATCCACAGCCAGTGCCAACGGTGCGGCCGGATCGTCGACCTCGACGCCGGGCTGCTCGCCGCAGCTGGTCGGGTTCTCCTGTCAGAGCACGGTTTTGTGCTCGACCCGAGCCACAGCGCGCTTCTCGGCACGTGCGCGGCCTGCGCCGCCACAGCGACCGTCACCGCGACCTGACGCACACCTGACCGTCGAGGAATGAGCGCATGACCGTTGGGGTAAGACCGCGCTGACCTTGGAGGCAAACACATGGTGCAGCTCGGCAGTGGCGGGCTTTTCGGTAGGCCCGCGTTCCTCCGCGGGTTCCATGGCTGGATGACGTTGGGATGGGGCCTTCTGGTGCCCATCACGGTGCTCACTAACCTCAAGACATCCATCACCTGGATCGCCTTGATGAGCGTGTGGGCAAACTTCGTCGGTCATTTCAGCAGTTGGCAGGCCGCACGGGTCGAGGTCAAGCAGGACGAACAGATCGACGACACCACCGAGCAGGTCGACAAGACCGAAGACAAGCTAAACGCGATCAACACCGCGCGCTAGAAGCCAGTGGGGAACCGCGGGCGCTCCGGCGAAGTGCAGATGCAGATACGACGCCAGCACGTTGTCGGTCGCGAAGCCCGCTGGCTCGCCGTCGAGTCGCCACAGCGGCACCTTCCCGACAGCCGGAGTCGACGCCGTGCGGTGATGCACGTGGCCGGTCACGCGCAGGCCCGCCACCGCATCCGAGACGCCGACGGCGTCGCGATAACCCAGCGAGAGCCGCTTTGTCATGGCGACGTCAGTGGGCACGACGCCGCACATCTCGTGTGCCTCAAGGGTTTTCGCGAGGTAGAGCAGCCCCGCACACTCCGCATAGACTCGAGCACCCTCGGCCACGACAGCCCGCACAGACCGCAGCATCGGCAGGTTCGCGGCCAGTCGATCGGCATACAACTCGGGAAAGCCGCCCCCGATCACGACGGCATCCGTCCCGGCCGGCAGCGCGTCGTCCACCAGCGGGTCGAACTCGACGACGTCCGCACCACCGGCGCGCAGCATCTCGACGTTGGCCGCGTAGCGGAACGTGAACGCCGGCCCGGCCGCCAGCGCAACCATGCGCCGAGCCCCGACGATCGGCTCCGGACGCCACGGCTCGGCGGACATCGACGGTGCCGACCGCGCAACAGCCAACAGGGCCTCGAGATCCACGCACGATGACACCATCGATGACAGAGCATCGACCGTCGCGCGGGCGGCCGCGATCCGCTCGTCGGCCGGCACCAGACCCAGGTGCCGCGACGGCGTCGAGAGCGAATCGTCGCGCGGAAGGACGCCCAGCACCGGCACGCCGGTCTCCTCCAACGAGGAGCGCACCAGCGCCTCGTGACGCGGCGAGGCAACGCGGTTCACGATGACGCCCGCGAGCCGCACCCCGGGCTCGAACGTGGCGAAGCCGTGCACCAGCGCGGCCACCGATCGCGACATGGACGACGCGTCGACCACGAGCACCACCGGCGCGGCCAGCAACCGCGACACATGCGCCGTCGAGCCGAACGGGGTCGCCGCGCGCCCGTCGTACAAGCCCATGACGCCTTCGATGACCGCGACGGACGCGCCACTGACCGCGGACCCGAACAGCGGCGGCACGAGGTCCTCACCACAGAGCACCGGGTCCAGGTTGTGCGACGGCCGTCCGCAGGCGACGGCGTGATAGCTCGGGTCGATGTAGTCGGGACCCACCTTGTACGGCGCGACGCGTTCCCCGGCGCGCTGCAACGCGGCCATCAGACCGACGGCGATGGTGGTCTTGCCGACACCGGACGCCGTCCCCGCGATGACGACCCGCGGCGGGAACATCACCACTCGATGCCCTTCTGGCCCTTCTCACCGTTGTCGAACGGGTGCTTGACCTTCGTCATCTCGGTGACGATGTCGGCGACCTCGATCAACTCCGCCGGCGCCCCGCGACCCGTGATCACCACGTGCTGCGTGCCGGGACGCGCCGCCAGCACCGACAACACCTCGGCCACGGGCACCCAGCCGCGCGACATGACGTACGTGAACTCGTCGAGGATCAGCAGCCGGTAGCGCTCGTCCGCGATGGCCGCCTTCACGTCCTCCCAGCCGGCGACCGCGAGCTGCTCGCTCGTCGCCTCCTCGCGCTGGATCCAGGACCACGACGAGCCCATCTTGTGCCAGTCGATGCCGAGCGCCTCGGCGGCCTTCTCCTCGCCGACTTTCCACTTGCTGGACTTCACGAACTGATAGACGCCGACGGGCCAGTCCTGTGCCCAGCCGCGCAGCATCAGCCCGAAGGCGGCCGTCGACTTCCCCTTGCCGGTCCCCGTGTGCACGATCAACCGTGGCTTGGCCCGGCGGGCGCGCGTCGTAAGGCCGTCATCCGGTACATGTTCGGGCTGTCCCTGTGGCATGGGCCCCAGCCTAAACAGAGGCACAACCTTCAATCCGCGCGGTGACACCACCCTTACTTCCGCCAATCCCGCCCCGAGTGGCGAGCAAGATGAATGACACCGGGGGAAAGACGGATGTGACGGTTGATCGGTATGCCGTCCATGGACAGCGGCCGGGTTCCCCCGGCCAGATGAGCCGTTCCAACGAGGCAACGGCGACGGCGCAGTCTTTGCGCGACAGCAGCTCGGGCGCACGAGGCAGAGGATGGGCAACTCATGATCGCCAGCGAAACCAAGCGGCTCGAGCGTCACAACGCCTCGGCGGACGAGCGGGCCATCGCACACGGCGCCTGCGGCCAGAAACACCTGCCGACGGGGCGCGGCTGCATCCGGGTTGTCAATCACAGCGGGTCATGCGATTTCCGCTCCGCCGATGAGATGAAGGCTGTTGCCGACGGCCATGCCCAGCCGCTGCCGGGCTGACGTCGCCTGAAAGGCCTGGCTTCCAGAAATTGGTTCAGACAACCTGACGGGGTGTCCGCCGCTTTTCGGGCGATGCGTCGACCCCTCCGCTCGGCAGAATCTGGTTGCTCCGTTCGGCGTACCAAGACTGCTCGTCACGTCTGGCCAACCTCGACGCCACCCGGCGCCCCAGCTCCCGACCCGCGGGCGAACGGGTGATTGCACTGGGTAGAACCCTCGTCACAGACTGCGACCCGTAGAGCACGTCGAGGGGCCGGCTAGTCGCAGGGGGCACGTTTACATGCAGGCGCCAGGAGTCACGTGGGGCGACACGAAACGCCGCCGAGTCAGCGCGGCGATCGTGGCGGCAACTGTCGTCGGCCTCGCCGGCCAAGTCGGTCTCAGCGCGACGGGCGCGAGCGCGACCGGCGTGAGAGCGACCGGCGTGAGCACCACCGCCGGGTCAACCGAGCCGACGATCTCGCTGCTGGGCGATGCGTACTCCCCCGTCTACGACGCGGCGTCGCCCCAGATGCTCGCCAGCGCCACGGGCGCGAACAAGTACTGGAGCAGCGGTTTCTTCGGCCAGGGAATCGGCGTGGCGGTGCTCGACTCCGGGGTGTCCAAGGTCGACGGGCTGCGCCGCAACGTCTTCTACGGGCCGGACCTGTCGCCGGAAGGCCGCGACGTCAACCTCGCCAACCTCGACACCTTCGGCCACGGCACGTTCATGTCGGGTCTGATCGCCGGGCGGACGGACGCCGCGACGCGCCCGTACCTGGCTGACTATTCCGCCACGTCCTACGTCGGCACCGCCCCCGAGGCGAAGATCATCAGCGTCAAGGTCGCGGACTCCCTCGGCAACACGCAGCAGTCGACGATCATCCGCGGCATCGACTGGGTGATCCAGCACCGCAACGACCCCGGCCTCAACATCCGCGTGCTCAACCTGTCCCTCGGCGCCGTGAACTCGACCGGCTACCTCAACGACGCCCTGTCAGCCGCGACCGAACGCGCGTGGGCGGCCGGGATCGTCGTCGTCGCCGCCGCGGGCAACGACGGCTCGGCCGGCCTGTTGCTCCCGGCCGCCGACCCCTACGTGATCGCTGTCGGCGCCATCGACAACATCAACACCGTGTCGGTGGCCGACGACAAGCTCGCCGACTTCTCCAACCGCGGCAGCGTCGGCATCCGTACGCCGGAATTCTCCGCGCCCGGGACGCACGTCATCGGCTTGCGCGTTCCCGGCTCGTACATCGACACGACCTTCAGCGGGACCGGCGCCGCAAGCCCCTCTTTCTTCCGCGGCAGCGGAACGTCGGAGGCGGCCGCGATCACCTCGGGGGCCGCGGCCCTGGTGCTCTCGCAGTACCCGTCGGCGACCCCCGACCAGGTCAAGGCCCTGCTCACCGGGCACGCGATGCTGCTGCCCGGCCTGAACTCCATCGAGGCCGGCCGCGGCGGGCTGTACGTCGCCGGCGCCTTCGGCGAGGCACTCACGTCCGTCCGCCAGGCCTTCACGCACTCGGCGAACTGGCAGACGGTCTCGGCCAACTGGGCGGGCGGCAGCTGGTCGAACAACGTGTGGACCGGCCCGGGGGCACCCGCTCCCACCGTTAGCGAGTCCGGCTCCCGCTGGACAGGCTCCCGCTGGACGGGCGCCGCCTGGACCGGCTCGCGCTGGACGGGCTCGACGTGGAGCGGCTCGCGCTGGACCGAGTACAGCTGGCGCTGACGGCCGGCTGAGGGCGCCCCGCGCCTCGGGACTGCGCTGAATGGCCGCGTCCCTGCAGCCGTCCAGTCCTTCAGCCACACGGCGAACCGGTCGACATCCTCCGCGAACTGGCCTCGAGAGATCTTGTCGAACATGTCGACCGGGTCGACCGAGGCCAGGCCCCACTGGACTGAGGACAACTGGAGCTAAGGCAGCAGATGGCGAAGCGGTCGACCGGTCGGATGAAGGCGCTGTCAGTCAGCGCCCGCATCAGCCTGTTCGCGCTCGCCCTCGCCGCCGCCGGGCTCGTGCTGTACGTGCTCTTCCTGCGCGGGTACGACGTGCCGACGACCACCTACCAGCTGAGCTGGTGGTGGCTGGTCCCGGCGTTCCTGGCCGGCGAGGTCTTCCTCGTCCACCTGCATTTCCGGCGCGACAACCACTCGTTCTCGATGACCGACGTGCCACTCGCCCTCGGCATGCTGTTCGTGGCGCCGGGCGGGGTCCTCGCGGCGGCGCTGATCAGCTCGGCGCTCGCGCTGGGCGTCTACCGGCGCCTCACGCCCCTGAAGGTCATCTTCAACGTCGCGACGGTCGCGTTCAGCGTGACGGTGGGTCTGGTCGTGTTCCGCGCCCTGGCCCCCGACTACCACGTGATGAACGCTCGCGTGTGGATGGCGACCTTCGCCGGCGTGACCGCGACGGAGATGCTGGCGGGCGTCATCGTGGTTGCCGCCATCTCGCTCGCCGAGGGCAAGTTCCAGCCCGGCCGGTTGCCGCTGGTGGTCGGCATGTTGACCGTCGGGGCGCTCACCAACACGAGCCTGTCGATCATCGCGGCCACGCTGCTCCTTCAGGCCTCCGGCACCGCATGGCTTCTCCTGGTGCCGGCCGGCACCCTCTTTATGGCCTACCGCGCCTACCTCAAGGAACGCGAGAAGCACGACAGCCTCGAGTTCCTGTACCACTCCACGCGCATCCTCAGCGAAACCCCGGAGCTGGAGGAGGCCGTCGCCGCGCTCATCTCCCGAGCGCGTGAGATGTTCCGGGCCGAATCCGCCGAAATGCTCTTCGCGACGCCCGACGGCATCGAGATGCTGCGGGCCCGCATCACCGAGAGCGCGGCCGACACGGGCCCCATGGATCGCGTGTCGGACCCGGCGGTGCTGGCCCTCAGCGAGCGCTTCCAGGTGAACTCGTCGATGGTCCTCGCCAAGTACCCGACCGGTGACGCCGTCGTCGACGCCTACTTGGCCACGAACAACATGCGCGACGCGATGATCGCGCCGCTGCGCGGTGACGGGAAGCCGTTCGGCATGGTCGTCGTCAGCAACCGCGTCGGCAGCGCCACGTTCGACGCGGAGGACGGCCGCCTGTTCGAGACGCTGGCCAATCACGCCTCGGTCGCCCTCGAGAACGGCCGGCTGGAGCAGTCCCTCGCCCAGCTCCGCGAACTCGAGAAGCAACTGAAGAAGCTCGCGTTCCACGACCCGTTGACCAGCCTCGCCAACCGGTCGCTGTTCGCCGACCGGGTCGCGGCCGCGCTGGCCGCGAAACGTGAGCCCGGCCACGACTGCGCCGTGCTCTTCATCGACCTCGACGACTTCAAGACCATCAACGACACGCTCGGGCACGCGGCCGGTGACCGGCTGCTGTGCGCCGTCGCGGAGCGGCTCGTCGACTGCCTGCGGCCCGACGACATGGCCGCCCGCCTCGGCGGCGACGAGTTCGCCGTGTTGCTGGACAACGTCTCCAGCACGGCCGAGGTCGAGCGGGTCGCGATGCGCATCATCGACTCGATGCGCACGCCGGTCTACTTCGCCGGGCAGGAGGTGCATGTGCGCGGCAGCGTCGGGCTCGCGCCGGGCAAGTCGGCCACCACCGCCGACGAACTGCTGGGCAACGCCGACCTCGCCATGTACATCGCGAAGTCCGACGGCAAGGGGTCGTACACAATCTTTGCTCCCTCGATGCGCTCCGAGGTCGCCCAGCGCCACCGCTTGAAGGCGGACCTCGCGAAGGCCGTCGACCGGGGCGAGTTCGTCGTGCACTACCAGCCGATCATCAATCTGCAGTCCGGGTTGCCGGTCGCGTTCGAGGCGCTGGTGCGGTGGTCGCACCCGGAGCTCGGCCTCCTCGCCCCGGACACGTTCATCCCGATGGCGGAAGAGACCGGCCTCATCGGCGTGATCGGCCAGCTCGTGCTGGGCGACGCGGCGACGCAAGCCGCCCAGTGGCAGCGCGACTACCCCGGCTCGCCGATCGCCGTCACCGTCAACCTGTCGCCGCTGCAGGTGCGGCTCCCGGCGCTCGTCCAGGACATCGCCGAAGTGTTGCGGCGCACCACGCTCGTCCCCGGCAGCCTCGTCCTCGAGATCACCGAATCACTGATGCTGCACGACGCCGAGGCGTCGATCGACGTGCTGCACGAGCTGCGGGCGCTCGGGCTGAAAATTGCCTTGGACGACTTCGGTACGGGGTACTCGTCGCTCGGCCAGCTGCGCCAACTGCCCATCGACATGCTCAAGATCGCCAAGACCTTCGTGGAAGACCTCGACGGCGACGGCAGCACCACCGCGTTCACGAGCGCGATCCTGGCGCTCGGGCAGACGCTCGGGGTCACGACGCTGGCCGAGGGCGTCGAGCAGCCGTGGCAGGCCAGCGAGTTGCGGCGGCTCGGTTGCGAGCTGGCGCAGGGGTACTACTTCGCGAAGGCCATGCCGGCCGCGGACGTCGACGGGTACCTGCGCCGGCACCTGCGCGCTGGTGCCGACGGCGACGCCACGAACGTCTACCGCCTGCCCGCCTAGACCGCCGCGGCGGGCCTCGACCGCCGGGTCAGGCAGCCGTGACCGAGCGGACCACGCCGGCCAGCGAGTCCGCCGCCAACTGCTCGAGCCGGTACACCGGGGCACCCAGTTGCGTCGCGAGCTCGTGTGCCAGCTGCAATTTCACGTGACCGTCTTCGGCGTCGACGACGACCGAGGCCACGCCTTGCCTGGCCAGAGCCTCAGCAGCTCGGGAAGCGGCCGCCCGCGCGTCCGGCCCCGTCGCCCGCCCGTCGGTGACGATCACCAGGAGCGCCCGGCGGTGCGGGTCGCGGACGCGTTCCACGCGCAGCAGCTCGGCGGCGCGCCACAGGCCGGCGGCGATCGGCGTCCGGCCGCCGGTCTCCAGCGCCGTCAACCGGGCGGCGGCGACCTCGATCGATCCGGTGGGCGGCAGGACCAGCTCGGCCCCCTCCCCCCGGAACGTGATCAGCCCGACCTTGTCCCGGCGCTGGTAGGCATCCAGGAGCAGCGACATGACTGCGCCCTTGACCGCCGTCATCCGCCGCCGCGCCGCCATCGAGCCGGACGCGTCGACGCAGAACAGCACGAGGTTCGACTCGCGCCCGTGCCGGACCGACCGGCGCAGGTCACCCGGGGCGAGCAGCAAGCGGTCCGTTCGGCCACGTGCGATCTGGTACGGCGCCGCCGCCCGGACCGTCGCCAGCAGGTGCACCCCGCCGGCCCGGCCCTCGGTGGAGCGAACGACCCGGCCGTCGGCGCCCTCTGCCGCTGACCGCCGGCCCGCACTCGACGCGTGCCGGTTCGTGCCGGGCACGCGCAACGCGATGGGCCGAAAGCTGGCACCGGGCGCGGCCGTGTCGGTGCGCGCACCGGCGGAGCCCGACGTGTCCCGATCAGTGCGCGTCGCCGCCTCGGGAGCATCCGCCGGTCCGTCGGCCGCGGACCCGCCGTCGCTCGAGCCGGGCCCGTCGGACGGCGCCGGTGCACCCCCGTCGGAGGGCCCGTCCGGGGTGGGGTCGTCGTCGGGCGCGGCGGAGGCCAGCGCGTCGTCGAGTTGCTGTTCGTTGATGCCCGGCTGCTCGAACGGCATCCGGCGCCGGCGATGCGGCAGCGCCAGCAGTGCCGCGATCCGCACGTCCTCGGTGGTGACCTCGTCGCGTCGCGCCCACGCCGCGTGGGCGATCGCGGTGCGGGCCATCACGATGTCCGCGCGCAGCCCGTCCACGTCGAAAGCCGAGCACACACTCGTAATTTCACGAAGCGCGGCGTCCGGCAGCGACACCTTTCCGAGGCGGTCACGGGCGTCGGCGATGCGCGACGCGAGCACGGCGTCGCTCTCGGTCCAGTCGGCCGCGAACCCATCCGGATCGGCCTCATACGCGAGGCGTCGTCGTACGACATCCGCACGTTCCGTCGGCTCACGCGACGCAGTGACCTCGACGGTGAGCCCGAACCGGTCGAGCAGCTGCGGGCGCAGCTCGCCCTCTTCCGGGTTCATGGTGCCGACGAGCAGGAAGCGGGCCGCGTGCCGGACGGAGACGCCTTCACGCTCGACGTACGCGGTGCCCATCGCGGCCGCGTCGAGCAGCAGGTCGACGAGGTGGTCGTGCAGGAGGTTGACCTCGTCGACGTACAGGACGCCGCGGTGCGCGGCCGCCAGCAAGCCCGGCTCGAAAGCCTTCACGCCTTCGCGGAGCGCGCGTTCGAGGTCCAGGGAGCCGACGACGCGGTCCTCCGAAGCGCCCACCGGCAACTCGATCAGGCGCGCGGGCCGCAGGACGCCGACGCCGGCGTGATGCGGGCCGTCGGGGCATTCCGGGTCGGGAGCCGCCGGGTCGCAGGAGAACCGGCACCCCTCGACCACGGCGACGGGCGGCAGGAGAGCCGCGAGGCCACGCACCACCGTCGATTTGGCCGTGCCCTTCTCCCCGCGCAGGAGCACGCCGCCGATGGACGGCGCCACCGCGTTGAGCAGCAGGGCGAGTTTGAGGTCCGGCATGCCGACGACGGCTGAGAAGGGGTACGGCGCGCTCACCTCGCCATACTTCCACGGGCTGCGCGATGATCTCCCGGTGACGACCGACGCCGGCTACTCCGGCACCCCGCTGGTGCGCAAGCTCGGCATCAAGCCCGGCCATCGCGTCGCCTTCGTCAACGCCCCCGCGGAGTTCTCGGTGCCGGGGACGGAAGGCGCCAGGATCGAGACCACAGTGACCACGAGCATTTCGTCGTACGACGTGATTCTCGTTTTTTGCCCGGACTCGATCGCGCTGCATACGCATTTCCAGCGGCTGGCGGCGGTCCTCGTGCCGAACGGGGCGCTATGGGTCTGCTGGCCGAAGCGCGCCAGCGGGGTGCCGACCGACCTCGATGAGAACGTCGTCCGCGACTGGGGCCTCGCGGCGGGGCTGGTCGACGTGAAGGTCTGCGCCGTCGACGCCACCTGGTCGGGCCTGAAATTCGTTGTCCGCCTGGCGGACCGGGAGCGTCGCCCATAGGCGGTACGGCCGTTCGGCGCAGTCGGTTTGCGCTGCTCGTGGTCTACAGCCGCTGCCCTGCGTACCGACAACTAATCGGACGCGATGGGAGCACCCAAATGTCGGCAGGACGGCACGCCGCGAGAGTGGGCACACTCTGGCGCCGACGCCGACTGCTCGCATGGGGCATCCGCAGCCTGTGCATCGTCGTGCCGATGATCGCGTCGGTCGCGGCGATGGCCGTGGCCGGGCACAGGATCCCCCGTTTCAGTGGGCTGGCGAAACCGCTCTGGTACGTCCTCCTCTTCGCGATCAGCTTCCTCGTGCTCGTCGGCGTGCAGCGCGCGATCCGCCGGTTGCTGCCGCTCGCGACGCTGCTCGACATGACCTTGGAATTCCCCGACCTGGCCCCGTCCCGGCTCAGCATGTCGCGCAAGGCTCACAGTGCTCGCGAGCTCGCGAGCCTGCTCGACGGCGCGAAGGACGAGACCACTCAGCAGGCCGCCGAGCGCGTGCTGACGCTGCTCGCGGCGCTGGCGAAGCACGACCGGGCAACCCGCGGCCACGCCGAACGTGTCCGCGCCTACACGGATCTCCTTGCCGCCCGGATGGGCTTGTCGACGCGCGAGCGCGACCGCCTGCGCTGGGCATCGCTGCTGCACGACATCGGCAAGCTGCACGTCCCCACGTCGATCCTCACGAAGCCGTCGAAGCCGACCGCCGACGAATGGGAGACGCTGCGCCGCCACCCGTCGGAAGGCGCGCGGATCGCGACGGCTCTCCTGCCGTGGCTCGGCGAGTTCAGTCCGGTCATCGAGCAGCACCACGAGCGTTGGGACGGCGCCGGCTACCCCTTCGGCCTCAGCCACAACTCGATCTGCCGCGGCGCGCGCATCGTCGCCGTGGCCGACACGTTTGAAGTGATCACTGCGCCGCGTCCCTACAAGCGGCCGATCAAGCGGGATGCCGCGCTGGCGGAGCTGGTGCGGTGCAGCGGCACCCAGTTCGACCCTGAGGTCGTCCGCGCGTTCCTCGCGGTGGACGGCAAGCGAATGCTGTGGGCGATGGGCCCGACATCGTGGCTCGCCGGCCTGCCGCTCGTGGGCCAGGCTCCGGCGCCGTTGCTGGCCGCAATCAGCAACCAGACCGTGAATCTCACGACAGCCGCGATGGTCGGCGCCGTCGGCGCGGCGAGCGTCACCGCCGCTGCGCCCCTCATCGCGCCGTCGCTTCCCACCCACTACTCGGCCGCGGCGAACGACAGCGCGCGCCCCGGCGTCAAGGCGCACGTCTCGGCGGGCCGGGCGGCCACGCCGACCCGCACGACCAGCGGGACGCTGTCACACGCCGTGGCGACCCATCAGGCGGCGGGTGGGCATCCGTCGACACCGAGCTTGCCTGTCGCGACGGGGCTGGCGGAGACCGCGGTGGCGACCACGAGTACCGGCACGATGCCCCCAGCTGCTGTGGGCGGTCGCGGTGGCGGCGCAACGTCGCCAGCGGATGCCCCGACTGTCACGCCCACCCAGCCGACGGGCACGACGTCAGCAGTCCCTCAGCCGTCACCGACCAAGAAGCCGAAGCCGGTCAAGTCACCTCCACCCAGCGCGAAACCGACGTCCAGCGCGAAGCCGACGTCCGGCGCGAAGCCGACGTCCGGCGCGACGCCGACGTCGCCCGTCCCGACGGCGAGCGCGACACCGACCCCGACGGCGACCCCGACACCGAGTCCCACCCTCAAGGACGACAAGGGCAACAAGGGCAACAAGGGCAAGAACTGACGCGTCAGCTACGGGCGCTGTCTGTCCGCCTTGTCCGAGGCCGGCACCTCCACGCGAAGCGGCCGGATCCTCATCCACAGTAGAAAAAGCAGCCCGACCACGAGCATTGCGAGACCCGTCCACAAGTTGATCCGAATGCCGGCCGCTTTCTGCACGGCGTCACTACCGTCCGCGATGCCCATGATGGTCAGGACGATGCCGTAGAGCGTGAGGAGCCCGCCCACGACGAGGCGCACGTCGAAGAGGGAGGCCATCTTGCTGTCCGACATCGCGGACTCGACCTTCTGCTCGTCGGCGCGGGCGGCGGAGCTGTCGTCGGCCATGTCTGTCACTCCCTACGCGAAGACGATGTTGAGGACAAGGGCGATGGCGAGCGCGCCGACGCCGAGAGTGACGGGCCTGCGGAACCACGCGCTGTCGCCCTCGTCGTGCACACCCTCGCCGCCCTCGGCGTGCGCGGTGCCGTAGACCAGACCGTCGATCTGGTCGCGTGCCGGCTCCGGTCCCGTGAGGCTGAGCACGACACTCACGACGATGTCGACCGTGAAGGCGACTCCGGCCTGGATGAACGTCGCCGCGAGACCCTTGCCGTTCGGCAGCGCCCCGGTTTGGTAGAGCAGGAACGTCAACGCCCCGGCCAGGACCCCGCACAGCAGGCCCCAGAAGCCGCCGCGTGCGTTGGTGCGGCGCCAGAACATGCCGACGATGAAGGTCGCGAAGATGGGGGCGTTGAAAATACTGAACAGGTCTTGCAGATAAATCATGATGTTGTTGAACTGCGATGCCAGCAGTGCCGTGAAGATGGACGCCACGATGCCGACGACGGTCACGATGCGGCCGACCCTGAGGTAGTAACTGTCGTCGCGGTCCTTCTTCCAGTAAGCCTGTACGAGGTCGTACGTGACGACCGTGTTGAGCGAGCTCACGTTCGCGGCGACGCCGGCCATGAACGAGGCGAACAGACCGGTGATGGCCAGACCGAGCAGCCCGCTCGGCAGCAGCTTTCCCATCAGCGCGGGGATCGCGTCGTTCCACACGGGCTTGCCCTTGTCGTCGTTCGGGACAAGGCCCTGAGTCACAGCGGCGACGAGACCGGGGATGACGACGATGAACGGGATGAACAGCTTTGGGTACGCCGCGATGAGCGGGGTGCGTCGCGCCGCCGAGATGTTCTTCGCGCTGAAGGCACGCTGCACCTCGGCGAAGTTCGTCGTCCAATATCCGAACGACAGGACGAAGCCGAGGCCGAGCACGAGGCCGATCCAGTTCGCGCCGATCGGATTGCCGCCGGGCGAGATGCTGGTGCCACTCCACGCGTGCACGCCGTTCGGGCCGAGCGCGCTCTGGGTCACCTTCTGCGAGAGCGCGTGCCAACCGCCTTGGGCGTGCAAAGCCGCGATGGCAAGGGGGACGAGCGCCGCGACGATGATGAAGAACTGCAGGACCTCGCCATAGATCGCGCTGGACAGACCGCCGGCCCCGACGTACAGCAGCACGACGGCGGCGGACAGCACGACACCCCAGATCAGCGGGAGGCCGAGCAACGCCTGCAGCACGATCGACAGCGCGTACAGGTTGACGCCCGCGATGAGCACCGCGGCAAGCGCGAAGATGCCGGCGTTCAATTTGTGGGAGCCGTCGCCGTAGCGGCGGCGGAGGAACTCGGGCACCGAGCGGACCTTGGAGCGGTAGTAGAACGGCATCATCACGATGCCGAGGAACACCATCGCCGGGACGGCCCCGATCCAGTAGTAGTGCACCGTCGCGACGCCGAACTGCGCGCCGTTCGCCGCCATGCCGATGATCTCGGTCGCGCCCAGGTTGGCGCTCACGAACGCGAGACCCGTGACCCACGCAGGCAGCGAGCGCCCCGCGAGGAGGAAGTCGGCGCTCGTTCCCACGGCGCGGCGCGCAAAGACGCCGATGCCGAGAACGACCAGGAAATACATCGCCAGCAGCAGGTAATCCATCAGACTCGGGTGCAACCGCAGCATCTCGACCTCCGCGTGGGGCCAGCCACGCGGGCGTTGCACCGCGTGATCAACGCGAACACTCCCCACCTGTGAGCGACCCGTAACCAAAGGCGGGCTACAAGATCCGCCGGGGACCGCCGTTCAGGGGGATATCGACGTCGCGGACATGACTTCAGGCGCGGGCGAGGCGGTAGCCCGCGCCGCGGACCGTGTGCAGCAGCGGCACACATTCTTCGTGGTTGAGCTTTCGGCGCAGGTACCCGACGTAGACATCGACCACATTCGTGCCGGGATCCATGTCGTAATGCCAGACACTGCTGAGGATCTGCGCCCGGCTGAGGACTTGCGTGGGGTGACGCATGAACAGCTCCAGGAGTGCCCACTCCCGTGGCGCCAAGTCGATGCGGTGACCCGCTCGCCACGCCACCTTCGCCAGCAGGTCGAGGCGGAGGTCGCCGACCGTGAGCTCAGCTGAAGACGGCTGCGAGGCACTGCGGTGGACGGCGCGGATGCGCGCGACCAGTTCGGCGAAGGCGAATGGCTTCGTCACGTAGTCGTTGGCGCCCGCGTCCAGCCCCCGCACGCGATCGGAGATCTCTGCGCGCGCGGTCAGCACGATGACGGGCAACGCACGGTCGCGTGCGCGCAGTCGGCGCAAGACGTCCTCGCCGTCCCCGCCAGGCAGGCCGAGGTCGAGCAGCACGAGGTCGAGGCTGTCGCGGTGCAGGTCGAGAATCGACTCCGCCTCGACGACCGTCGATGCGTGCAGCGTCGTCCAACCCTCGGCGCGCAACCCCTTCGTCAGGAACGCCGCGATGCGATCGTCGTCTTCCACGATGACAACCTGCACTGCCCTAGCTCCCCTGCTCGACGATACGAACCCCGACGGGTGACGATTGACCCGGCAGCACCGTGAACGCGCTTTGCGTACGGCCCAGCACGGCACGCGGCAAGACGATGGTCGCGCGGCAGCCGCCCCAGATGCTGTCGCCCATTTCCACTGCCCCTTGATGCGCCTTGGCGACGGCCACCACGATGGCCAGGCCCAAGCCCGCGCCGTGCGAGTCCTGCGCGCCCGGTCGGCTGAAGCGCGCCAGCACTGCGCCGCGTTGTTCCACCGGGATGCCCGGACCGGAGTCGGAGACGGACAGTGCGATGCCCCCGTCCGGACGGAGCTCGGCGCCGAGCGCGATGGTGTCGCCGGTCGCGGTGGCGTGCACGGCGTTGTCGACGAGGTTGAGCAGCGCGCCACGCAATTTCGCCGCGTCGACGAACAGCACGAGGTCGGGGATCGGGTCCAGCAGCCAGCGTCGCGGCGCCAGGACGCGGGCGGCGTCCATGAGATCCGCCAGGAGGCTCCGCAAGTCCAGGGCGACGGGCTCGATGAAGTCCGGCTCGAACGAGTGGCCAAGCATCAGCAACTGCTCGACGAGGGCTCGCATATGGTCCAGTTCGTCGATGACGAGCTCGACCGTTTCCCGCACCTCGAGGGCGTCGTCGACGCCCGTCCGCATCATGACGTCGAGGTGACCGCGGGCCACGGTCAGCGGTGTGCGCAGCTGGTGCGACACGTCGGACAGGAGCCGGCGCTGCGCTGTCATCGCCGTGTCCAGGCGCTCGGCCATGGCATCGAAGGTGGCCGCGAGCTCGCCGACCTCGTCGTGACTCTCCTGTTCCCCGAGGCGGCGATCGAGCTCGCCGCTGCCGAGACGGGCGGCGGCGGCCGTGATCCGGCCGACGGTGCGCAGAAGGCGGCGCAACAACAGGTAGCCGGCGAGGACGCCCGCGATCAGGGCGACGGCGGCCTCACTGGACGCCAACGCGAGCATGCGGGAACGGTCCTGATTGAGAAGGCTCAGATCCGAGGCGACCATCACTGTCGCCACCGACTGGCCACCCAGTCGGACCGGCACGGCCAGGAAAGCGACTGTCGCCGACGGTAGGTGGACGTTGACCAGTCGCGACGCGTCGGGAGGTGTACGAAGGGATTTCACCTGCGCGCTCTGCAGCAGCGCCTCAGACCCGACGCTGCCGAAGAGCCCACCGCCGCGAATCGCAATCGCGACGGTTTCGCCATCCGGTACGACACGCGTGCGCAGGTAGTTCTTGGAGAACGTCGCGAGGTCGACGTCCGACGCCCGGCCCTGGGCGGCCCGGACGAACGCCTCCGCCTCCGCCACCAGGGCGCGGTCCACCGTTGCCCGTTGCTGGGCAGCGAACGTGCGAACCGTTGCCACGACAACAGCGCTCAGCACGATCGCAAGGACAACCGCGAGCATGGCGGCAAGCCGCACAGCCGTGCCCGGCGAGAGCCGGCTGGCGGGACGAGCTCGCAACCGGTGTCGCGTCAGTCGTCAGCTCCCCAGGTGTGCGAGCTCGTGGGATAGGGGTGGCCGGAATGCTGGGCTGACCGGTCCTTCTCCCAGGAGTCGTCAGACCCGTCGTCGTCGCCCGACACCACCGGGCGGTCGGGCGTCACGACGGTGACCGGCGCCGGTTGGGTCGATGCCGTTGGGGCCGGGGCGATCGCCGAGGTCGGCGTGACAGTGGGGACCGGCGCCGGCGAGCGCGTGGCT
>JAVEEB010000140.1 GCA_030840665.1 Frankiaceae bacterium
TGCAACGACGTGACGAGGGCTGCCTGCAATCCATCGGTCATCGAGGCCGGCGCCACGCCGAAGGCGACGGCGGCGTCACCTAGTGCCGTAGGAGTCGCGTCCAGGGCTACGGCGCCGGCAGGAAAGATAGGGGAAATTGATTTGTCCGCCGCCAGGAACGCACTGGGACCATCGACGTAGGCGTCGGCGATGTCTCGTGGCAACTCGGCGCGCCTGGCGGCGAACCAGCGCCGGTCGGCGACGGGCGGGAGATCTTTCCCCACGCGCGGAAAATACAGCGTGGCCTCGTGATACACGGCCTTGAAATCCGCGATGGACAGCCGTAGCGCGGTCGGCGCGCCCGAGGCGATGCGCCACTCGTTGCCGTTGTCCGGGTCCCGCACGACCGACAAGGAGTCGGAGAAGATGTCCGTCGACTGCTGACCGGAGGCAGCGACGAACTCGTGGTCCGCCAGCACCTCGCCGACCTTCACGAAGTGCATCGCGAAGGTCGCCGCCGAATCCGTCCTCGAGACAAGATCCGGCTCCCCGACGTCAAGAACGACGACGGAATGCGTCGGCGGGGTGTCCCACGACTTCAACGCGCCCTTCGCCAGATACTGCTTCGCCACCGCGAAGTTGTTGTTGTAGTCCACCATCGCGTTGTAGAAGTCGTGCACGATCTGGTTCGGCGATTCTCCGGGCGCCGGCGGCGCAGCCAGAACGCGGGCCTCGAGCGGCACGTTGCGTACCGAGCTGGTCGCGTTGTTGCCCACCACCACGCGTCCGCTGTGCGGCACGCTGAGGCAACCCGACAGCAAGCCCCCCGCCGCGACGAGCGCGGCGAAGCGCACGACGGTGCGCGCGCCGCTCCGCCGGAGCCGCGTCATCGACGCTCACCGTGCCGCGCCCCGTCGCCGGACCGCACGGAGTCGGGACCGCGATCGTCCGGTGCGGCCCCGGACCCCTCACCCGGAGCGCCGTCCGATTGCTCGTCGCCGAACAGCGCGGGGGCGGCCGCGGCCACCGCAGCGGCGCGCACCCGGGCTGCCCGCGTGACCCGTCGCGCCGGGGCAGGTGCCGCCGTTGTCGCGGTGCCCCCCGTAACCGCCGAGGCCGCCGGGGGCGCCGGGGGCGCCGGGACCGCGGGGACCACCGGGGCCGTCGGGGCCGTCGGGACAGGAAGGATCGCCAGCATCGGGGGAGCCGCCATGGTCGGGTCGGGTGCTTCGGAGATGGGGGGCTCTAGCGGCAGCGGCGAGTCGTGCAACTCGCCGCCCGTCCGGCGCGGCAACGTCAATCTGAAGTTGGCGCCCGCTCCCGGACTGCCCCAGGCCTGCAGCCACCCACCGTGCAGGTGCGCGTCCTCCAAGGCGATGGACAGGCCGAGGCCCGTGCCGCCGGTCGTGCGCGAACGCGCCGGGTCCGCGCGCCAGAACCGTTCGAAGACGTGCACGACCGACTCGGGGCTCATGCCGACGCCGTAGTCGCGCACCGTGATGGCGACCACATCCTCCGTCGCGACGAGAGTGATCTCCACGGGGCCGCCGTCGCCGTGCTCGATCGCGTTCACGATCAGGTTGCGCATGATGCGTTCGATGCGTCGGCCTTCGACCTCCGCGACGACCGGGACGCCGGGGACCTGCAAGAGCAACGGCGTCTGCTTGCGCTCGGCGAGCCCCGAGCATTGGTCGACGGTCCGTTGCACGACCGCCAGGATGTTGACCGCTTCCGCGTCGAGAACGGCGGCGCCGGCGTCGTACCGGCTGATCTCCAGGAGGTCGACGAGGAGCGCCTCGAAGCGGTCGAGTTCGCGTTGCAGCAACTCGGCGGAGCGCGCCACGTCCGGCTCGAAAGCGGCGCGCGATGCATGGAGCAGCTCGGACGCCATGCGCACAGTAGTCAATGGCGTGCGCAGCTCGTGCGAGACGTCCGAGACGAAGCGCCGCTGCACGCGCGACAGCTCTTCCAGCTGGCCGATCTGGTGCTGAAGGTTGACCGCCATCTTGTTGAACGAGGAGCCGAGACGTGCCAGGTCGTCCTGGCCCTTGACGTTCATCCTCTCGTGCAGCCGACCGGCGGAGAGGCGCTCGGCGGTGCGGGCCGCCATTCGGACCGGTGTCACGACCTGGCGGGTGACGATCCACGCGATCAACGCGAGCAACAAGACCAACGCGGACTCGGTTGCCCAGACCCAGACCTGGACGAGGTTGAGGTTGCGGACCTCGTACCCCATGGGGAAGACGTAGTAGACGCGGTAGGTGCCTTGGTTCGTCTGGAAGAAGTCCGTGATGAGCAGACCCGGCAGGTCAGGGTTGTCGTCGATCGTCGTCCACAGGGTCAGCCTGAGGGGCGAGATTGCGAGGGCGCCCGCCTTCTGCACCGGCGCGGTGGTGACGGGCTGCAGCGCCCGTGTCAGGTCGATGTCGGGCGGATAGTCGTAGGCGCGGCTGCCCGTCGCGTTGGCCACCCGCAGGTAGAACCCACCCGGTGACTGGGCGCGCGACCCGACCGTGAAGACGGCCGAGCCGAGGCGCTGGTCCTCGTCGGTGGAGTCGACCGCTGCGCTGACGCGATCCTGCAACTCGACGGTGGTTGCGCGCGCCAGGCCGACCGCGGCCTCGACCTTGTGCGCCAGCAGGCCGGCGCGGATGCCCGCCACCACGAGGTAGCCCATGACGCCGACGACCATCGCCGACGCGACGAGCGTCGTGGCGACGACGCGCATCTGCAGCGATCGCCGCCAGCGAGCGGTGACGCGCTTGCGCCAGCGGGAGATGCGGCGCCTCGGCACCCGCAGAGGTCCGAGCCACTGCGAGGGCGCGTCATCGACCGCGTTCTGCGCCACCTCGTCGACGGGCGCGTGAAAGGTCAGGGCGGCCCTGCCTTGTAGCCGACACCGCGGATGGTCAACACGATTTCCGGCTTCTCCGGGTCACGCTCGATCTTCGAGCGGAGCCGCTGTACGTGCACGTTCACGAGGCGGGTGTCACCGGCGTGCCGGTAACCCCACACCTCTTCGAGCAATTTCTCGCGGGAGAACACCTGCCGGGGCTTGCGGGCGAGCGCCACGAGCAGGTCGAACTCGAGGGGCGTCAACGCCAGCGGGACACCGTCGCGGGTGACGCCGTGACCGGACAGGTCGATGGACACGTCGCCGATGGCCAGCACGTCGGGGCTCGGCTCGTTCGTCGAGCGGAGGCGGGCGCGGACACGCGCGACCAGTTCCTTGGTCATGAACGGCTTCAGGATGTAGTCGTCGGCGCCGGACTCGAGGCCGACCACGACGTCGACGGTGTCCGTTTTGGCGGTCAACATCACAATCGGGACGCCTGATTCCGCACGAATCCGCCGGCAGACCTCCACCCCGTCCGCGCCGGGCAGCATGATGTCGAGCAGCACGAGGTCGGGCTTGAACGCACGAAAAACCGCCATGGCGGAGTCGCCGTCGGCGACGAACGCCGGCTCGAATCCCTCACTGCGCAGCACGATCCCGAGCATCTCTGCCAGCGCTGCGTCGTCATCGACGACGAGGACACGTCCCTTCATAGGGGCCATGTTCCACCATGGCGCCCCTCGCCGCCACGAAACCCGCAAGCCCGGCGCGGTGGCCGGGCTGTGCCACGATGACGCGGTCCGATGCGAGGGGCACTGATGAGTGGCACGGCGTGGCATCCGCGTGAGGGCCGAGGGGTCGTTCCCCTCCGGCCGCTCAGCGTTGCGGAGATACTCGACGCCCCGTTCGCGGCCATGCGCCGCTACCCCGCCCCGATGATCGGGGTCGGCGCCATCGTGGCAACGATCGTGGGCGGCGGCTCGCTCGCGTGGCGCTTGTCGTTGCACGACTGGGCCCTCGAGCATTTCAACGTGGACGGCGCTGCCACCATCGGCCTTGCGCTCTCCGTCGCCGCGATCCTGGTCGTGCTCGTCGCGGCCGGCTGGCAGACCGCCCTGACCGCAGACGCGATGATCGGCCGCGAGAGCTCCGCCGCCCAGGTCTGGGACGCGGTGCGCCCGCGGATCTGGACGCTGATCCTTGCCGCAGGGGTCGCCGTCCTGCCCGCGGCCATCTTCATCGGATTCCTCATCCTCGCGGCCTGGATCGGTGCGGTCGGCGGCGTGCTGGCCGTGCTGTTCGCACTGCCCGCCATCTGGCTGGCGATCGTCGGCCAATTCCTCGGTCCGATCGTGGTCATGGAAGGCGTCGGCATCCGGGCCGCCGTTCCGCGGGCGTTCTCCCTCCTTCGGGGCTCCTGGTGGCGCTGCTTCTGGATGCTCTGGCTGTCGTCGTTCACCGGCACTCTTGTCGGGCTCGGTGTGCTGTTGCCGTTCGAGGCCGGCACCGTCGGCTTCCTGACGGGCGGCGTGATCTCTGGTGATTCCGTCATCGTCCGCACGGTCCTGCCGGCGATTGCTGTGATCCTGGTGTACGCGATCGTCTTGCCATTCATTGCCAGCGTCGTCGCGGTTCTCTACCTCGACGTGCGCATCCGCACCGAAGCCTTCGACCTGACGGTGACCGGGGCGATCCCCACCGCGACGCCGACAACGGGACGGTGAGCGCCGCGATGCTGTCGGCGTTCCTGCCCGTGGACGGTCAGCCACCGATCTCCCGAAGCGACGCGGCCGAGGCCGCTCGCAACGAGCTCCGGCACGCCATCTACCGCAACGACCGCTCGTGGATCGATCGACTGCTGGAGCGGATCGGCGGGTGGTTCGGCGGCCGCACGTCCGACGCGGCGCGGACCGTCGAAGGCGGCCCCAACCTGTTGCTCGTCTGCCTGGTCGCGTTGCTGCTGATCGCGCTGGTTGCGGCGGTCGTGTGGCGCGGGGGCGGGTTGCAACGCAACGCCAAACGCGCCGAGGTCCTCGACTTCGATCGCCCGATGACGGCGCGCGAGCACCGCGCCCGTGCCGACAGTCTCGCGGCCGGTGCTTCGTGGCGTGAGGCCGTCCGTGAACGCTTGCGCGCCATCGTCCGCGAGCTGGAGGAGCGCGGCCTGCTGGACGAGCGACCCGGCCGCACCGCGAACGAGATCGCAGCGGAAGCCGGCGCCGCCCTCCCTGCGGTCGCGACCGACCTCGGCGTCGCGACGCGCGCCTTCGCCGACGTCTGGTACGGGGACCGCGAGGCGACGGCCGCCACCGACGCGACGATGCGCGCCGTCGACGACCGCCTGCTCGGTGCGTTGCAGCGGCGGGTGGGTGCGCCGTGACGGCGACGATCGACGAGACGACGTCGTACGACGAGCAGGACGGCACCGGCCCCGGGAAGGGCCGCAGCAAGGGCCGCCGCCGCGGGCAGTTGGCGCGGTGGGCAATCCTCGCCGCGGTGCTGTTGATCGTGGTGTTGGTTAGTGCGCTGGCCAATCGAAGCCCCAGTTCACAGCCGTACGACACCGCGGCCGCCGGCCCGCCGGGATCGCGCGCGCTCGCCGCCATCCTCGGCCAGCGCGGGGTCCACGTGCAGCGCGTCGCCACCGCCGGCGACGCCGTCACCGCCGCCGCCGGCCGGCCTGTGACTGTCGTCGTACCGGAACCGGATCTTGTGCCGGACGTGGCACACCTCACGTCCCTGACCGCGTCGCGGATCGTGCTCGTCGATCCCGGCGACGACGCGCTGACCATCGTGGCGCCAGGAGTCACGCGCACCGGCGGCTCGAGCGCTAGCGTCCTGGACCCAGGTTGCCAGTGGCCGGCCGCACAGGCCGCCGGCCGGGCGCTGGTGGGCGGCTCGTCGTACACCGTCCGGGACGATCGCGCGATCGCGCAGTGCTACCAGGCCGCCGGGGCCGCGTCGCTGGTCGTGGCCCGCGACGTCGGCCGCGAGATCGTCGTCGTCGGCGACGGCCACTTCCTGACGAACCTCGACCTGGCGGATGAGGGCAACGCCGCTCTCGCCGTCAACCTGATGTCCGCGCACGACACGGTGCTGTGGGTGTTGCCGCGTCCGGGCGAGGTGCAGCCGGTCGGCGCGACGGGCCGCAGCTCGCTGACGTCCTACCTCCCCGACAGGCTCATCGCCGCCTTCTGGACCGTGGCACTCGGCATCCTGCTGCTGGGGATCGCGTACAGCCGCCGGCTCGGCCGCGTCGTCACCGAGCCGCTGCCCGTCGTCGTCCGCGCTGCCGAAACCGTGGAAGGCAAGGCCCGGCTCTACCGGGCCGCGCGGGCCCGGGACCGCGCGGCGGGCTGGTTGCGCGACGCCGCCTTGAACGACATCAAGCCCCGCGCGGGCGTGCCCCTCGACGCCACGCCGCCCGTCCTCATCGACGCGGTGGCGGCCCGCACCGGCCGCCCGCGGGAGGATGTCGCCGCCGCCCTGTTCGGCCCGGCGCCCATGACCGACCGCGACCTCGTCGCGCTCGCTGATGCACTCGACAGACTGACCGCGGAGGTACGCCGACAGTGACCGAATTCCTGGACGCATCGACGGCGCCGACCCAGGCCGGGCCGGGCGCTCCCGCCGCCGGCGACGCCGACGCACGTCGCGCGCTTCAAGCAATCCGCCTCGAGGTCGCGAAGGCGGTCGTCGGCCAGGACGCCGCCGTCACGGGCCTCGTCATCGCGCTGCTCTGCCGCGGGCATGTCCTGCTCGAAGGCGTGCCGGGCGTGGCGAAGACCCTCCTCGTGCGGGCCCTCGCGGCGAGCCTCACCCTCGAGCACAAGCGGGTGCAGTTCACGCCGGACCTGATGCCCGGCGACGTCACGGGCTCCCTCGTGTACGACACCCGCACGGCCGAATTTTCGTTCCGCCCGGGGCCGGTGTTCACCAACCTGCTCCTCGCCGACGAGATCAACCGCACGCCGCCGAAGACGCAGGCGAGCCTCCTCGAGGCGATGGAGGAACGCCAGGTCACGGTCGACGGCACGCCGCGCGCGCTGCCCGATCCGTTCCTGGTGGCGGCCACGCAGAATCCTGTCGAGTACGAGGGGACGTACACACTTCCCGAGGCTCAGCTCGACCGTTTCCTGCTCAAGCTCACCGTGCCGTTGCCCGGTCGCGACGATGAAATCTCAGTCCTGCAACGGCATAACGCGGGTTTCGACCCGCGGGACCTGGCCGCCGCGGGTGTGCGGGCCGTCGCCGGTCCGGCTGAGCTCGCCGCGGCCCGCGCGGCCGTCCTTCGCGTGCAGGTCGCGCCCCCCGTTCTCGCGTACATCGTCGACATCTGCCGCGCGACCCGCCAGTCACCGTCGCTGTCCCTCGGCGCCTCGCCGCGCGGGGCCACCGCGCTGCTGGCGACGAGCAAGGCCTGGGCCTGGCTGCAGGGGCGTGAGTACGTCACCCCCGACGACGTGAAGGCGCTCGCCCGGCCGACGTTGCGGCACCGGGTCGTCGTGCGACCGGAAGCAGAGCTCGACGGTACGACGTCCGACGCGGTCCTCGAAGGCGTGCTGGCCACCGTGCCCGTGCCCCGCTGACGATGGCGCTCACGAGCCGGGCCGGTTTGCTCGTCGTACTCGCTGCTGTTGTTGTCCTTTTCATTCCCCTCGGCGGCGCGACGGTCGGCATCGTGGCCGCGGTCATCGTCGTGTGCATCGTCGCCGACCTGGTGCTGGCAGCGCCGGTGCGGCCGCTGACCATCACGCGTTCGGGGGCGCCATCGACGCGCCTCGGTCAGCCGTTGCCGCTGCAGTTGCGCGTCGCCAACACGTCGGGCCGGCCGTTGCGGGCACTCATCCGTGACGCCTGGCCGCCCAGCGCGGGCGTGACCTCGGACCGCCACCGCGTCTTCATCCCGCCGCACGAGAGCCGCGCGCTGACGACCGTCCTCGTGCCGCAGCGCCGCGGCAAGCGGGTCGCCGACCGCGTCACCGTCCGGTCGTTCGGGCCGCTGGGTGTCGCCGCCCGCCAGCGGAGCCGCTCCGTCGCCGGGAGCGTTCAGGTCCTGCCGCCGTTCACTTCCCGCCGTCACCTGCCCGAGCGGCTCGTGCGGCTCAAGGAGATCGAGGGCATGGTCGCGGCTCGGGGACGCGGGCAGGGCACGGAGTTCGACAGTCTCCGCGAGTACGTCCCCGGCGACGACGTGCGCTCCATCGACTGGCGCGGGACGGCGCGGCGGGACAGCGTCGTCGTCCGCACGTGGCGGCCCGAACGGGACCGCCGCATCATCATCGCCATCGACACCGGCCGCACGTCGGCCGCTCGCATCGGTGACGCCACGAGGCTCGACAGTGCGATCGACGCGGCTCTCCTGCTCGCGGCACTCGCGGGGCGCGCCAGCGACCGGGTCGACTTCCTGGCGTACGACATCACCACCCGGGCCGCCGTCGACCGCGCAGATCGCGACACGGCGCTCGGCAGCCTGGTGCGGGCGATGACCGACCTGCAGCCCGCGCTCGTCGAGACGGATCTGACGGGGCTCGCCACCGAACTCATCCGCCGGCTGCGCGGGCGCCGGTCCTTGATCGTGCTGTTCACCGGCCTGGACACGGTGTCGGTGGAGAGCGGGCTGGTGCCGGCCCTGCGGGCGCTGGGCCGCCGACACACCGTGCTCATCGCGGCAGTCGGCGACCCGGTGGTCGCCGCCATGGCGACCGCGCGCGGCACTGCCGAACTCGTGTACGGCGCTGCCGCCGCGGCCCGGGTCGGCGCGGAACGTCGGCGCAGCGCGGAGCTGTTGCGACGCCGCGGCGCGGAAGTCGTGGACACCGCCCCGGAGCGGTTCGCCCCGGCCGTCGCGGACGCCTACCTGTCGCTGAAGGCCGCCGGCCGCCTCTAGCTGTACTGACCAGGCACGTTGGTTGAGGGCGTGCGACGACACGCGCTGAGTGATCTTGAAGGCGAAGACCTCCTGTCGTGGAGTGGAGCTGTCTAGGAACCAGCCCACGACCAGGAGGTCTTCGTGTCCCACGCTAACGCGGCTCTGACGCCAGTCCAACGACTGCGTATCGGCAAGTTGGTCGTCGATGACGGCTGGCCGG
>JAVEEB010000188.1 GCA_030840665.1 Frankiaceae bacterium
GCGCCGCCGTCACCCTTGCCTGGCACACACAGTGGTGCACGGCGGATCCCAATCCGGTAACCGTCCACCTGGCGCTGCCCGCCAACGGCGGCACGCTGCCCGTCGTACCGGCTCATGGCTGGACGCCGCCTCCGTGCAAGGGCTTCGCGTGGAACACGATCAGCTCGGAGCCCTTCCAGGCGGCGAGGTGACCGCGGGCTGCGCGGAGAGCCTGCCACCGAGAACTCGGTCTGCGGGCGGTTAAGCGGCAGCGACGGTCAGCCCCGAGTCGTCGGCGGCCAGGTCGACAACAACCGTGTCGCCGTCCACGATCTCGCCGCTCAGGAGTGCGCGCGCGAGTTTGTCGCCCACCGCCGTCTGCACGAGACGCCGCAGCGGTCGGGCACCGTAGACGGGGTCGTAGCCGGTCAGCGCCAGCCACTCGCGCGCGGCCGGAGTGACCTCCAAGGCCAGCCGCCGCCCCCGCAGCCGGTCCGCCAAACGCTCCAGCTGCAGGTCGACGATGCGCGTCAGTTGCTCCATCCCGAGGGACCGGAACACCACCACATCGTCGAGGCGGTTCACGAACTCGGGCTTGAACGACGCCCGCACGATCGCGAGCACCGCCTCTTCCCGCGCCGCGTCGTCCAGCGTCGGATCGTTGATGAGATGCGAACCCAGGTTGGACGTCAGGATGAGGATCGCGTTCGTGAAGTCGACCGTGCGTCCCTGGCCGTCGGTGAGCCGGCCGTCGTCGAGCACCTGCAGCAGCACGTCGAAAACGTCAGGGTGCGCCTTCTCCACCTCGTCGAGCAGGATCACGCTGTACGGCCGCCGTCGCACCGCCTCGGTGAGCTGGCCGCCTTCGTCGTAGCCGACGTAACCCGGAGGGGCACCGACGAGACGCGCCACCGAGTGCTTCTCGCCGTACTCGCTCATGTCGATCCGCACCATGGCGTGGTCGTCATCGAACAGGTACGACGCGAGCGCCTTTGCGAGCTCCGTCTTGCCGACTCCGGTAGGGCCGAGGAACAGGAACGAACCCATCGGCCGGTTCTCGTCGGCGATGCCGGCGCGGGAACGGCGGACTGCGTCGGAGATGGAGCGCACGGCGGCGTCCTGGCCGACGACCCGCCGCTCGAGCTCGGCCTCCATGCGCAGCAGTTTCGCCGTCTCGCCTTCCAGCAGCCGCCCCGCGGGAATGCCCGTCCACGCGGCCACCACGTCCGCGACGTCGTCCGGGCCGACTTCTTCTTTCACCATCGCCTCTGTCGATTCGGCCGTCACGGCGGCCTCGGCGAGTTCCTTCTCGGCGGCCGGGATGTCGGCGTACATGAGGCGCGACGCGAGCTCGAAGTTGCCGTCGCGTTGGGCGCGCTCGGCCTGCCCGTGCAGGTCGTCGAGTCGCTCCTTGAGGGCACCCACGCGATTGAGGCCGCCCTTCTCCTTTTCCCAACGGGCGTTGAGCGCAGCGAGCCTTTCGCTTTCGTCGGCGAGCCGTAGTCGCAAGGCTTCGAGACGCGCCACCGTGGCCGGGTCGTCTTCACGGGTCAGCGCCATCTCTTCCATCCGCAGCCGGTCGACGGACCGCTGCAACTCGTCGATCTCGACCGGCCGGCTGTCGATCTCCATCCGCAATCGGGAGGCCGCCTCGTCGATGAGGTCGATCGCCTTGTCAGGAAGGAATCTCGCGGTGATGTAGCGGTCCGACAGCGTCGCAGCGGCGACCAATGCGGCGTCGCTGATCGACACCTTGTGGTGCGCCTCGTACCGGCCGCGGAGACCGCGCAGGATCCCGATCGTGTCCTCCACGCTCGGCTCGCCGACGAGCACTTGCTGGAAGCGCCGTTCGAGCGCTGCGTCCTTCTCGATGTGCTGGCGGTACTCGTCGAGCGTCGTGGCACCGACCATGCGCAGCTCACCCCGCGCCAGCATCGGCTTGAGCATGTTGCCCGCGTCCATGGCGCCCTCGCCGCTCGCGCCGGCACCGACGACCGTGTGCAGCTCGTCGATGAACGTGACGATCTGGCCGTTCGACTCGCGGATCTCCGTCAGCACCGCCTTGAGCCGCTCCTCGAACTCGCCGCGGTACTTCGCCCCCGCCACCATCGCGCCCAGATCCAGGGACATCAAACGCTTGCCCCGCAACGATTCCGGAACGTCCCCCGCCACGATCCGCTGCGCAAGGCCTTCCACCACCGCGGTCTTGCCGACCCCTGGTTCGCCAATGAGGACAGGATTGTTCTTCGTACGACGGGAAAGCACTTGTACGACGCGGCGGATCTCGGCGTCGCGGCCGATCACGGGGTCGAGCTTGCCTTCGCGTGCGCGCGCGGTCAGGTCGACGGCGTACTTCTCCAGCGACTGGAAGGTCGCCTCCGGGTCGGCCGTCGTCACCCGCGTGTGGCCGCGCACGCTCTCGAAGGAGTCCAGCAGCGCGTCGGCGGTTGCGCCCAACTCGCGCAGCAGGTCGGCGGCCGCGCCACCCCTGTCGGCGAGCGCGACCAGGAGGTGCTCTGCGGACACGAAGTCGTCGCCGAGCGCCTGCGCCCGCTTGTTGGCGTCGTCGAGGACCAGCATCGTCGGCCGCGAAAGGCCGGGCGCTTGCACGGAGGCCCCGCTCGCCGCGGGCAGCCGGTCGAGGAGCTCCTGCGCGCGGATACGGACCTTCTCGGCGCCGGCACCCACCGCGTCGAGCAGCGGTCCCACGGTCGTGTCCGGTTGCGAGGCAAGGGCGACGAGCAGGTGGGCCGGTTCGACATGGGGGTGGCCCGCCGCCGACGCGCGCCGCACAGCGTCGGACAGTGCTTCCTGGCTGCGAGTGGTGAGCTTGAACCCGTCCATGACATCCCCTTACGCTCACACGTCCGCCGGGCTGATCGCCGAGCTACAGCGTTTCGCCGAACGGCCGTTCCGTTGTGCCGGGCATCTGCCACTGCACCATGTCGGTCCTCATGACCGGCACCATTTCGCGCCCCAGCGAGGACCGGGCGCGGGCGACGCGGCGGTCGGCGTCAACGCGGCTGACCGCTAGTTCCTGTTGCAGTTCTCCGATGCGGCGGCGCAACGCATCCACCGCAACTTCGAGCTCGAGGATCCGTTTGATGCCCGCAAGGTTGACGCCGTACTGGTGCGACAACTCCTGCACGGAACGCAACAATTCAACGTCGCGCGCCGAGTACCGCCGACCGCCGCCGACCGCGCGGCCCGGCGTGACCAGGCCGAGCCGGTCGTACTGACGCAGCGTCTGCGGGTGCATTCCCGAGAGCTGGGCCGCGACCGAAATGACGAACACCGGTGTGTCGTCTCCGGGCGGTGCGCCGTCGATGCTCATGCCGTGTCACCCACTCCCGAGAAGAGCCCCGCCCGGGGGTCACCGGGCACGGCCGCCGCAAACTGTTCCAGCGCCATCCGCGCCTCGTCGCTCAGCGTCGACGGCACCGCCACCTCGACCGTCACGAGGAGGTCGCCGAGCGTGCCGTCCTTACGCCGGGCTCCCTTACCGCGCACGCGGAACGTGCGACCGGACGGCGTGCCCGGTGGCACCTTCAGCGACACCGGCGGGCCGCCGAGAATCGGCACGCTCACGGTCGCCCCGAGTGCGGCCTCTGCGAAGGTAATCGGCACCGTGAGCGTCAGGTTGTCGCCATTGCGGGCGAATAGCCGATCGGGCGTGACGTGCACGACCACCAGAAGGTCACCGGCCAATCCGCCGCCGACTCCGGGTTGGCCCTTGCCCTTCAACCGGATGCGTTGGCCGTCGGCGACGCCGGCCGGCACGCGAATCTGCAATGTGCGCTGGACACTGGTGCGCCCTGCGCCTGCGCAGGTTGGGCACTTCTGGTCCACGACCTGCCCGCTGCCGTGACATTCAGCGCACGGTTCGGCGAGGCCGAATCCGCCGAGGTTGCGGCTTGTCGTGCCGGTCCCCGCACACACGGGACACACGCGCGGCATCGTGCCCGGCTTCGCGCCGTTGCCGTGACACGTCGCACAGGTCTCGGAGACGGTAAGGCGCAGCGGGATCGTGACGCCCTCTGCTGCCTCGGCGAACGACACAGTGATTTCGCTCTCGAGGTCCTCGCCCTTCACGGCAGCGGAACGCCCACCACGGTTGAACAATCCGCCGAACAGGTCGCCGACGCCGCCCGCCTGTCCGCCGCCCCGACCGAAGAGGTCGTTGATGTCGAAGGAGAAGTTGCCGGCGGGTGCGCCGGTGTTGCGTGCACCCGGGCGAACGCCGCCACCCCCGGATCCGTACAGCGAACGCGCCTCGTCGTACTCGCGTCGCTTGGCCGGATCCGAGAGCACGTCGTACGCCTCGGACACCTCTTTGAACTTCGCCTCCGACGAGGCGTTCCCGCTGTTGGCGTCCGGGTGATGCTTGCGCGCGAGGGAGCGGTACGCCTTCTTGATGGCGGCGGCGTCAGAGCTCTTCGGTACGCCGAGGACCTTGTAGAAGTCCTTCTCGATCCAGTCCCGCGCGCTCATCTCAGCTGTCCGCCGCGCCGTCGACGCTCGTCGCCGCGGTGGGCTCCACGAGGGAGTCCGGCTCCACGACACCGACGCGGGCGGGCCGCAGGATCCGGTCGCCCAGCCGGTAGCCGGGCTGGTAGATCTGCGCGGCGGTCGGCTCGGTGACGTTGGCGCCGTACGCGTGCGTGAGCGCCTCGTGCACTGTCGGGTCGAACGGGTCGCCCGCCTCGCCGAACGGCGTCAGACCCAGCTTGACCGTGATCGCTTCCAGCGCCTCCGCGACGGACCGGAACCCGCCCTCGAGCTCGCCGTGTTCCCGCGCGCGGCCGATGTCGTCGAGCACCGGCAGCAGGTTGTTCAACACGGTCGACAGCGCGTTGTCGGCCGTCGCCTGGCGGTCCCGCTCGACGCGGCGGCGGTAGTTGTCGTACTCCGCCTTGACGCGTTGCAGGTCGCCCGTGCGCTCGGTCAGCTGCCGCTCGAGGTCCTCGGCTCGCTGGTCGCCGGGCACATCCGCAGCAGGAGCCTCCGCCGGCGCGGTCTCCGGGCCACCGGCCGGGGTGCGCACCTCGCCGGTGTCAGGGTCGACGCGACGCTTGTCGCGGATCACCGTTTCGCTCTGGTCGAACTCGCTCACTTGGGGTGCTCCTCGTCCACGATTTCCGCGTCGACGACGTCGTCGTCGCCGCTGGAATCGCCCGAGCCCGTCGTGCCGCCGGCTTCCGCCTGCTGGTTTTCGTACAGCGAAGCGCCCATCTTCTGGCTCACGGTCGCGAGGTGCTCGCTCGTGGACTTGATCGCGTCGTAGTCCGCGCCTTCGAGTGACTTCTTCGCGTCGGCGAGGGCGGTGTCGACTTCGGTGCGCACGTCGGCGGCAATCTTGTCGCCGTTGTCCGCGAGGAACTTCTCCGTCTGGTAGACGAGCTGCTCCGCGCCGTTGCGCACCTCGGCCTGCTCGCGGCGGACGCGGTCCTCCTCGGCGTACTCCTCGGCCTCGCGCATCATGCGGTCGATCTCGTCCTTGGACAGCGCCGAGCCGCCGGTGATGGTCATCGACTGCTCCTTGCCGGTGCCGAGGTCCTTGGCGCTGACGTGGACGATGCCGTTCGCGTCGATGTCGAAGGTGACCTCGATCTGCGGGACGCCGCGAGGTGCCGGGGCGATGCCCGTCAGGTCGAACGTGCCCAACTTCTTGTTGTGGCTCGCGATGTCGCGCTCGCCCTGGAAGACCTGGATCTGG
>JAVEEB010000209.1 GCA_030840665.1 Frankiaceae bacterium
CCGCCGTGTTGGCCGCCGCGATGTCCGGCTTCTTCGCAAACTTGGTGGCCAGGAAGCGCTCGGTGCCTTCCGTCGGTCGCGAGTAGAGCCACGACAGCAGGCCGAGCGCGAACATGTTCTTCGCCCGCTCGGCTTCCTTGCGGGACAGCGGGAACTCCTTGAGCGCCTCGACCGTGAGCGATGTGAGGGCGACGTGGTGCACCGCGTACTTGTCCATCGACCCGTCGTCGAGCGGGTTGCTGTCGTAGCCGACCTTGGTCAGGGCCCGGGCGGTGAACTCGTCGGTGTTGACGATCACCGTCTTGCCCGCCGGGAGATCGTCCAGGTTGGCCTTCAGTGCGGCGGGGTTCATCGCCACCAGCACATCGGCGTGGTCGCCCGGCGTGAGGACGTCGTGGTCGGAGAAGTGCAGCTGGAACGCCGAGACGCCCGGCAGCGTGCCCTGGGGCGCCCGGATCTCCGCGGGGAAGTCGGGGAACGTCGCGAGGTCGTTGCCGAAAGCTGCCGTCTCGGCGGTGAACCGATCCCGGGGCAGCTGCATCCCGTCACCGGAGTCACCGGCGAACCGGATGACGACACGGTCGAGCTGCTGAAGCTGCTTGCTCATGCGCGCGCGACTCTCCCATCGGTGGCGCGGATCGCTCTCGTCGCGCCGTACTTCTCTGTGTCGATCCTACGGCGCGCCGTTCACAGTCTCGTAATCGACGCTCCATCCAATGGCCAACATGCGTGCGCCGGGTCCGCTTCCCGCTCACGCAGAGAAGTCACACTTCGTTGACACAAGTACTTTGTAATGCAAAGCTATCGCCACTCAACGAGGGGTGACAGCCATGGACATGCCGAGCGACTCCGCCGACGCGCTTCTCAACGCAGCGACCCGCGCCAAGGCGCAAGCCCGCTCCGACCGGGCGTGGCTCTGGATCCCCACCAGGATCTTCGCCGCGCTCACGGTCCTGTCGTCCGTGAGCTATGTCGATTGGCAAGGCCGCAATGGCAGCCAGCCAGGAGAAGGTCTGCTCATGCGGGTCTCCGGTACCTGGTCCTGGGGCTGGGGAGGCAACATCTGGCCGACCGTCTATTGGCTGGCTGCCGCGATGTTCGGAACGTGGCTCAGTCAGCGCATGGTCAGTCGACGGGAGGACCGCATCGGGGTCCGCTTAGGGACTGCGGCTCCACTGCTGATAGCGATGCTGATCGCCCTCGTCATCGCCCGGCTGCTGGTGAACTGGTCCTACCCCGGGCCGGAGATCCTTGCCGTGCCCCTGGGTCTCCTCGTCCTCGCAGCGCTGGAGCGGGACTACCGAACGGTGGTCGGCCTCGTCGCGACGGTGGGCATCGCGGCGCGCATCGTGCTGTTCAACCGCGACAAGATGTTGTTTCAGTGGGTCATCGTGGGCGAGGTCGCAATCATCGCCCTCGCGCTTCTCGTGTCGTCGTGGGTCGCGGGCCCCCGCCGTCGCAAGGGCGGTGCGGCGGATGCATCCCGCGCGTGACCTGGATGACGTCGTCCACCAGCGCGCTCGGCTCGGCATGCTGGCGATCCTGAGCGAGGTCGACGAGGCGGACTTCGGCTACCTCAAGGACCAGCTCGGGCTCACCGACGGCAACCTGGCGACGCACATCGCCGTCCTGGAGAAGGCCAACTACGTCGTCGTGCGCAAAGGCTTCGAGGGCAAGCGGCCCCGCACGTGGGTCGCGGTGACCCCGCCGGGCCGCGCGGCCTACGCGGCGGAGATCGACGCCTTGCGCCAGATCGTCCGGGAGTACGGCGACCGCAACTAGCGCTCGCAGGAGCCATACGATGGCGGCGCGACAGCGGCGACGACGGGAGGCTCCATGGCGGCGAGCACCCCGGTCGAGATCTCGATCGGCCGCCGCGAGGCGGGCGGCGGTCAGCCGCTGCGCGTCGACCTCGGCGGCGATCGCGTCGTCGACCTCTGGTTCAGCAACGCCGGCCTGGCGTGCTGCGCGGTCGAAGTTCATGCCGCCCTCGCCCGCCTCGTGACGACAACCGAGTCGCGGCAGCCGGCCACCAACGTCCTTGTCGTCAGCGGCACCGTCACCGACAAGCTCGCCCCGGCAATCCTTTCCTTGTACGACGCCCTTCCCGAGCCCCGCCGCGTCCTGTCGTTCGGTTCCTGCGCGAACTGCGGCGGCCCCTACTGGGACAGCTACTGCGTCACCAAGGGGATCGATCAGCTCATCCCCGTCGACGTCTACGTGCCCGGCTGCCCGCCCCGCCCCGAGGCGCTCCTGGACGGCCTCCGCGCGCTGGCGGCGCGCACATGACCCCGCCCGAACTGGGCGCGTACGTCGCGGCCCGCATCGACTCGGCGTCGCCATCCCTGTCGTACGACGAGCTGACCGTCGACGTCCCGCTGGCCGCCTGGGCGACCGCAGCCGAGCTGTGCGCCACCGACCCGGTCGTGGCCTGCGACTACTTCGACTGGCTGAGCGCGGTCGACGAGGGCGACACCGTGACCGTGGTCACGCACCTGTTCTCGCCGTCGCAGGGCCACCGGATCCGGTTGCGCGCGCACGTCGCCAAGGGCACTGAAATCCCGACCCTGACCGGGATCTTCCGCGGGGCCGACTGGCACGAGCGGGAGACGCACGAGATGTTCGGGGTCGCCTTCACGGGGGCCGGCCATCGCGTCCCGCTGCTGCTGCCGGATGGGTTCGAGGGCGCCCCGCTACGCAAGGATTTCGTGCTGGCGAGCCGCGTGGCCAAGCCCTGGCCCGGGGCGGTCGAGCCCGGCGAGAATGCCGGCGACCGCCGCCCGACGTTGCCGCCGGGCGTTCCGGAGCCGGGCACCTGGCCGGCGAGCGGAGGGTCCGATGCCTGAGCTGGTCGACTCCCAACAGCTGGCGGAGTCACTCCCGCCGCGCACCCGTGGAGTCATCGCGCTCCTCGAGGAAAACTGCACCGTCTGCATGCTGTGCGCGCGGGAGTGCCCCGACTGGTGCATCTACATCGAGGCGCACAAGGAGACCACACCTCCCTCCGGGCCAGGTGGCCGCGAGCGGCAGCGCAACGTGCTCGACCGCTTCGCGATCGACTTCTCCCTCTGCATGTACTGCGGCATCTGTGTTGAGGTCTGCCCGTTCGACGCGCTCTTCTGGTCGCCTGCGTTCGCGTACTCGGGGGACAGCCTCCAGGAGCTCACCCACGAGGCACCGCAACTGCGTGACTGGCTCGCCGCAGTGCCGGCGCCCCCCGCAACCGAGCGCCCATTGCCCCTCGCGGGGCCCCCGGTCGCGCCCTCGGCAGGCGCGTCGAGCTGAGGTCAGACCCGAACCGAATGAAATTCACCCACTCGGGTAAGGCAATTCGGCCAGGTACCGTGCCAAACTCCTGACGGGCGCGCTAGTCTTAGATTCAGAAGTAGAGCGTTCACCGAACTCCCGGCAACGGGAGTCGAAACCGCACTCACTTCGGCTCGTTCTTCGATCCGCCTCGCGGGTCGGAGGAGCCACGGGGCCCTTTATTGCGGCTCCGTGGGGTGTTCGCTGACACCACCCCCCCGGTGGAGGCGAGCATGGACGGTCGGCGCGCCACCCCCCGGGTGTGTCGACCTTGCTGCCCGCGCGACCCCCCGCGTGCGGGTGGCTGGCCCGGCCGTGCGAATCCCCCCTCGCGCGGTCGGGCCCTTTACGTTGGGGCCGGCAGCGTCAGCGGTAGTTGACGAACTGCAGCGGCAACTCGAAGTCACTCGCCTTCAGCAGGGCAATGACGGCCTGCAGGTCATCGCGCTTCTTGCCGGTCACTCGTACGAAATCGCCGTTGATCTGCGCCTGCACGCCCTTGAGGCCCTCGGCCTTGATCAGCTTGACGACCTTCTTCGCCTTGTCGTCCTCGAGGCCGTCGCGAAGGTTCACGACCAGGCGGGACGTGGCGCCCGCCGCCGGGATCGGGTCGCCGTACTCGATCGATTTGAGCGAGACCTCCCGGCGTACCAACTTCTCTTTCAGGACATCCAGCGCAGCCAGGACGCGGTCATCCGTGCTGGCCTTGATCTCGATCGTCTCGCCCTTGATCTCGATGGACGGGTTGGTGCCGCGGAAGTCGAAACGCTGACCGACCTCCTTGGCTGCCTGGTTCACCGCGTTGTCGAGCTCCATGCGGTCCAGCTTGCTCACGACGTCGAAAGACGGGTCGGCCATTGGCTCTCCTAGATGACAGCGGTCGGAGCGGGTGCACTCCGGCACAACTCCCTGGGACGGGACGTGCGTTGTCACGATCATCCCAGGACGGGCGCCGAACGCCGATACCCCGCCGCGCGCCCCCGGCCGATCCGCTATCCTCGTCCGCGGACCTGCACCGCTTGCGGAGCAGGCCCACGGGAGGTTGCCCGAGCGGCCAATGGGAACGGGCTGTAAACCCGTCGCGAAAGCTACAGAGGTTCGAACCCTCTACCTCCCACGTACGAACCGACCCGATGACGCCGGTGCAATTGCCGGCGTTGTCGGGTCGTCGCACGACCGCGGCGGGGAATCGCTGACGCACTGCTACTGTTGTGCGTCGGCACGCCCCTGCCACGCCCCCTTAGCTCAGTCGGCAGAGCGTCTCCATGGTAAGGAGAAGGTCTACGGTTCGATTCCGTAAGGGGGCCCTACGGCGCTTGCCCTGGCGTCTAGCGGCGAAAGCCGTGAAGGGGCGGAGTAGCTCAGCCTGGTAGAGCAAGCGGCTCATAATCGCTGTGTCGCCGGTTCAAGTCCGGCCTCCGCTACTCGTACGACGAAGCACGACACGCACCACGACTCGCAGCAGGACCACGACGAAAGGCACTTCGATGGGCAAGGCCACTGACGTTCGGCCCAAGATCACCATGGCCTGCGTGGACTGCAAGAACCGCAACTACATCACGAAGAAGAACCGGCGCAACGACCCGGATCGCC
>JAVEEB010000216.1 GCA_030840665.1 Frankiaceae bacterium
ATCGGGAGCCGGTGGCGCCGGAGCAGTTGCGCGAACTCCAACTCGAGCACAGAGTGCGACCCGGCGACGATGTCGTCCAGCGCCTTCAGCACAGGGGCGCGCCAACGCCGCCTTTCCGCTTGCACCCGCTCGCGGAGGTGGCGGCTGTTCACCTGGTTGCGCTGAAGCCCGCGGGCCACGGCAGCCAGGGCCCCGGTCCGATTCGGAGCGGAGGAGACCGCATCGAGGACGGTGCGAAGCGGTGACGTCACTGGAAGACCGTCGCGGCGCAGTACATCTCCGGGGTGCAGCTCACACCGATGGATGACGATCCCGCGCTGGGGCCGCGGCGAGCGGCGCGGCGGAACCGTCACATGGATCTCGTCTGTGTGTCTGCCCCAGCCATGGATGGCGTTCGCGGTGGAATGGCTGAGCACAACCCCGCGACCGGCGTACAGCGCGGCTGCCCAATGCCGGGCCTCGACCGTGATCGGGCCTGTATGTGTCACGTAGATGCGCGGGTAGACGCGCACCCACCGGCCACTCGACACCAGGTGGGCGACGGCATGACGAGTCAACCCCGCGCCCGTCGCCTGCCGGAGGGACACGACGCCGCCCTGCCGGGCAGCGAGTCGGACGAGAAGTGGGGGGAGGGGCACACCTGGAGATGTTGGCCACGGATTGCACGGTCCGAGCCACTCGACGACCGACCTGTGGACGCGCCAGCGGCTGTGGACGGTAGTGACCGAGGCAGTGCTGCGCTGCGCCGGCTATGGACGGCTTGACGCAGCAATGGTGGGGGGCGCAGAGCGGGGGCGGCCCGGTATGCGTGAGCGCACCAGCCCGGCGTCGGTCACAATGACCGCGTGACCGCCGACGACACCGCCAGCCCCCCGACGCCCAACGACGACGCCGAGCTCCCCGAGCAGATGCGTGTACGGCGCGACAAGCTCGACCGGCTGCGGGCGAACGGCGTCGAGCCCTATGCCCTCGGTTACCCGCGCACGACGACCATCGCCGGCCTCCGCGCCAGGTACGCGGACCTCGAGACCGACACCGCAACCGGCGACCGGGCAGCGATCACCGGCCGGGTCATGCTCAGCCGCACCGGAGGCAAGCTCTGCTTCGCCACCATCCGCGACGAGTACGCCGACATCCAGGTGATGCTCAGCCTCGACAAGGTCGGCCAGGAGCGGCTCGACGACTGGAAGGCGACGATCGATCTCGGCGACCACATCGGCGTCACCGGCGAGGTCATCACGAGCCGCCGCGGCGAGCTCAGCATCCTGGCCGACGAGTGGACCCTGACGGCGAAGGCCCTGCGTCCGCTGCCGGAGAAGTTCAAGGGGCTGACCGACCCCGAGGCCCGGGTCCGCCAGCGGTACGTGGACCTCGTCGTCACGCCCGGCGCCCGCGACACCGTCCGCGCCCGCGCCGCCGTGCTGAAGTCCCTGCGCGCCACCCTCGAGCGGCACGGCTTCCTCGAGGTCGAGACGCCGGTCCTGCAACCGCTGCACGGCGGCGCGGCGGCAAGGCCCTTCGCGACGCACCTCAATGCCTTCGACCAGCCCATGTACCTGCGCATCGCCCTCGAGCTGTACCTCAAGCGGCTGGTCGTCGGCGGCCTGGAGAACGTCTACGAGATCGGCAAGACCTTCCGGAACGAGGGCGTCGACTCGACCCACAGCCCCGAGTTCACGATGCTCGAGGCCTACCAGGCGTACGGCGACTACGACACCATGGCCGCCCTCACCCGCGATCTCGTCCTCGACGCCGCCCGCGCGGTCGGCCAGCTCACCTTCACCGCCGCGGACGGCAGCACGATCGACCTCACCGAGCCTTGGGAAACGATCACTGTGTACGGCGCGGTTTCGGCCGCCGTCGGCGAGGCAGTCACGGTTGAGACAGCGCTGGAGCGCCTGACGGCGCTCGCGGCGACGCACGAGGTGCCACTGAAGGCCAGCCTTTCGGCGGGCGAAGTGACCCTCGAGCTGTACGAGAAGTTGGTGGAACACACCCTGATCAGGCCGACCTTCGTCCGGGACTACCCGCAGGACGCTCGCCCGCTGGCCCGGCCGCACCGCACCGAGCCCGGGCTGGTCGAGGCGTGGGACTTGATCATCAATGGGATTGAGCTGGCGCCGGCGTACAGCGAATTGGTTGATCCCGTGGAGCAGCGTCGCCGTCTCACCGAACAATCGCTCAAAGCGGCCGGCGGCGACACCGACGCAATGCAACTCGACGAAGATTTCCTGCGGGCCCTGGAGTATGGCGCCCCGCCTATGGGCGGCATGGGCCTCGGGGTCGATCGTCTCGTCATGTTGCTGACAGGTGCGAATATGCGCGAAGTGGTGACCTTTCCCCTGATTCGCCCGGAGTGAGCCTTACCGCCCCGCGGCCTCAGGCGGACTTCGGCAATTGAGCCGTCAATCGGGCGCGTCGTGGAGACCAACGGGACTAGTGTCTGCATCCATGACTGCGCGTGACGGATCCCTAGCTATGTGCTAACGGCGGATGCGGTTACGACGAATTGGGCGGTAAGAGTTGCGCGCCGACGCCGTATTTGGTTTGCTGCGACAAAACCAGTTTCTTTATTGGAGTGACTAATGGCTCAACGCGTCCAAGTGCTTCTCGTCTGTGATGTCCACGAGGACGACACTCCCGGTTCCCAGACAGTGACGTTTGCCCTCGACGGCGCGTCGTACGAAATTGACCTGTGCAACCAGCACGTCGCCGAGTTGCACGAGTCTTTCGGCAAATTCATCGCCTCGGCCCGCCGCACCAGCGCGGCGCGCGGGCGAGCGAACGCCCGCAATGCCGGCGGCGGTCAGACCTCCGGCCGGCGCGGCGGCTCGGATCGGCAGCGGACGCAGGACATCCGCCAGTGGGCCCGCACGAATGGGCTCAACGTCAACGAGCGCGGCCGCATCCCCGCGGAGATCGTCGCCCAGTACGAGTCGGCCGGCCGCTAGACAAAGCCCGAATCCCCGTGAGTACGGCCCCCAGGTCCAGCGAGACCCGGGGGCCGTTCGCATTTCGCAACCAAACTGTTGCCCGCCGGGACGGTCCGGCGGGTCGGCGCGCGCGAATGATGGGGGAGAGCCCGGGCACCGCCCGCCAGCCGTGTCGGTGGCGAGTTTCGCCTCCAGCGAACCCGCCCGCGGCGCGGAACAGCACCTGCGAGCGTCACGTTGGAGCAATTGTCCCGCGCGAAAGCTCAGGTCGGCGTGCACGTGGTCGACGCAAGAAGCGTGGTGATGGAACGGAACACCTTCACCCTCGGCAGGGTCGCCAGCACCGGCGGCCGAACGATCTGTCGGTGGCGGAGCTAAGCTGCGGATGGACGAGGTCTCGCGCCCTTGACGCCCGCTCGTGAGGAGCGAAAGCACATGTTCGAACGGTTTACCGATCGCGCCCGCCGCGTTGTCGTCCTGGCCCAAGAAGAGGCCCGGATGCTCAACCACAACTACATCGGCACCGAGCACATCCTGCTCGGGCTCATCCACGAGGGCGAAGGCGTCGCAGCCAAGGCCCTCGAGAGCCTGGGGATCTCGCTCGAGGCCGTCCGCTCGCAGGTCGAGGAGATCATCGGCCAGGGCCAGCAGGCCCCGAGCGGCCACATCCCCTTCACGCCGCGCGCGAAGAAGGTCCTGGAGCTCTCCCTGCGCGAGGCCCTCCAGCTCGGCCACAACTACATCGGCACCGAGCACATCCTGCTCGGGCTGATCCGTGAGGGCGAGGGCGTCGCCGCTCAGGTCCTCGTGAAGCTCGGCGCCGACCTCAACCGGGTGCGCCAGCAGGTCATCCAGCTGCTCAGCGGCTACCAGGGCAAGGAATCGGCGTCCGCAGGCAGCGGTCAGGCCGGCGAAGGTGCCCCGTCGACGTCGCTGGTGCTCGACCAGTTCGGCCGCAACCTCACCCAGGCGGCCCGCGACTCCAAGCTCGACCCGGTCATCGGGCGCGAGAAGGAGATCGAGCGGGTCATGCAGGTACTGAGCCGTCGTACGAAGAACAACCCTGTCCTGGTCGGTGAGCCCGGTGTCGGCAAGACCGCCGTCGTCGAAGGACTCGCGCAGGCCATCGTCAAGGGCGAGGTCCCGGAGACGCTCAAGGACAAGCAGATCTACACGCTCGACCTGGGCGCGCTCGTCGCCGGCAGCCGTTACCGCGGTGACTTCGAGGAGCGCCTCAAGAAGGTCCTCAAGGAGATCCGCACGCGCGGCGACATCATCCTGTTCATCGACGAGATCCACACGCTCGTCGGAGCCGGTGCCGCCGAAGGCGCCATCGACGCGGCCAGCATCCTCAAGCCGATGCTCGCCCGCGGAGAGCTCCAGACGATCGGCGCGACGACCCTCGACGAATACCGCAAGCACCTGGAGAAGGACGCCGCACTCGAGCGGCGATTCCAGCCCGTCCAGGTGCCCGAGCCGTCGCTTGCGCACACCATCGAGATCCTCAAGGGCCTCCGCGACCGCTACGAGGCTCACCACCGCGTCTCGATCACCGACGACGCGCTGGTGGCCGCGGCGAACCTGGCCGACCGCTACATCTCCGACCGGTTCCTGCCGGACAAGGCGATCGACCTCATCGACGAGGCCGGGTCGCGCATGCGCATCCGTCGCATGACCGCGCCGCCGGACGTCCGCGAGGTC
>JAVEEB010000231.1 GCA_030840665.1 Frankiaceae bacterium
GCTCGCGCCGCGCTACCCGCGATGGGATGCGTTCCAGGCCGTCCGCCACAAGCTCGACCCCGAGCGCCGCTTCACGAACCCCTACCTGGACCGCGTCCTCGGCTGAGCGCATTCTCGAGTGTCACACCTACGGATTCCGCCGGTCTGACCCTCGAGAATCAGATGGCTCGGTCCATGGCCGCGAGCGCCCACGCGCAGCCGCCTTCGGGGTCCTCGACCGCGATTCGCAGCGACCAACCCGTGTCGACCGCTCCGGTGTCCCACACGTACCACCGCAGCTCGCTTGCCGCGCCACCGACGTCGTCCTCGATGTCGACGCCCGCGAGTTCCGCTGCGCACTCCCACGCGATGAAGCGGCCCCACGCCATGCCGCGCCGCCGGCCCTCGGCCCCTCCGCTCGCGCCGGCCCACGCCATGAGCGCCATCGCCTCTGCGGGGCTGATCTCGGCGGCGCGGGCGTACGTCGCGCCGAGTGCGGCGATCGCAGTCAGTGCGGTGCCCGCGACCGCCACCGCGTCCGACTGGCCGTTCGAATCGGTGAGCCACGTCGCCACGAGCGCGCGCAGCGCGAGTACTTCGTCTGCATCGGTCGTCAACTCGTACGGGGCGAGAGGGAGGTCGGCGACGACGGGAGTGGGAAGCGGGGGCATCGGGAAGTCGGCCTTGTCGTGTGCGTACGTCGCCACCGCGTACGCAGGTTCCCACCGTTCGAGTGCGAGCGGCACCGGGAGGACGAGGCGATCGACGCGATCGTCGTCGGTGAGGTCTTCGCCCCGGACGACACGTTCGTGGGCAGTGATCGAGAGGAGCGGTCCGATCGGTGTGTGCGGTGCGAGCTCTGCCCACGTGTGCGTCGACGCTGCGACCTCGGACAGCGGTCCGAGCGCGAACCGGCCGGCGCCCTCGACGATCACCGCCCCCGCGTACTCACCCGGAGCTTCCAGCGCGAGCCGGTACTCCGCGTGCGCCGCCGCCGGCCAGAGTTGCTTGCCCCGTTCGTGCGCGGCGCGGGCCCGGTTGTGCAGCCCGAGCAATCCGTCCCAATCGCGACGCGCGGCGAGCCGGTCGATCTCGCGGAGGAGTTCCTCCAGCTCCGGATCGGAGACGTCAGACAAGCGGCCAGGGGTAGCGGCGACCAGTACCGTCGATCGGGAAACGGCGCTCGCTCAACAACGCGCGACCCCGCGCAAGCAACGCGTCGCGCTCGAACGGATCGAGTACCTCCGCCAGGCGGTCAGGAACTCCAGCGGCAATGAACCGGTCGACGTCGTCGAGCAATTGCTCCGGTATGTCCTCGCCGCCGAACTCCCAGATGACCGTGCGCAACTTGAACTCGGCGTGAAAGCAGAGCGCGTTGTCGATCCCATAGATCCGGCCGTCCTCGCCGAGAAGGCAGTGGCCGCTCTTGCGGTCGGTGTTGTTGGCGAGCAGGTCGAAAACACACATTCGTCGCAGGTCGTCGTGCCACCGCTGCTCCTCGTCCTCGAAGAGCGTGAAGTAGTGCTGCTCGAAATCGGCGTTGACGAACCGTTGGAGCGAGCCCTCACCGAGCGGCCCCTCGGTGCGGAACACCGTGTCCGGCACGAGGCCCCAACCGAGCGACTCGGACAGTTCGTACGCGGCGAACTCTCGTTTGCCGAGGCCAGGAGGAAAATCCCACAGCTGCCGCTCGCCCCGCACCGGCTTGTACACCGCCAACGTGAGCTGATCGCGCCCGCACACCTCAGTCAGGAAGGTGGCGTTCGAACTCCACGGCATCCGTCCTTTGACGGTCACGTCGCCGCGTTGGAGGAGATCGATCAGTTCAGGCGAGGGCACGCATGGCCTTCGGGGTCGAGTGGCCCACCGCAGAGTGGGCACGGCGGACGTCCGCCCGCGACCAGCACGCGAGCGCGCTCGACAAACCCGGCAACTTGCTCGCGTGTGACGCGGAACCGCGCGGTCGCGGGGGCCGCAGCCGCTTCGACCTCTTCTTCGGTCAACAGCTCCTCGGCGACGAGCACCATGCGGTCGTTGAGTTCGTCCCACGCGACGGCGAGCGTGCCGACCGTCCATTCGGGGACGACCGGACCAACGAGGTCGAGCAGCGTGGGGACGTGCGCTTCGTTGATCGTCGGCAGATCTGCCAGCAAGCCGCTGAGATACTCGGCAAGGGCACCGACCTGTTGTTTCTCCAGCTTCAGTGTGACCACCTGACCGTCGCCTTGCGCCTGCACGTAGAACACGCGGTGGCCAGGCTCGCCGACCGTGCCGGCAGTGAACACCAGCGGCGTGTCGATCTCGAAACTCGCGTTGGACTCCGCGGTCATGACGGCGCCAAGGTCGTGAGGTCACGACCGGTCGAGTTCACACACAACACGACGGGCCCATCAGCGGTGTAGAGAATCGCCGTGACAGAGCAGGGCGACACCACGATGCGTTGGAAGAGGTCGAGGTGTGTTCCCATCGCGTGCGCGACTGCCGCCTTGATGGGGTCGGCGTGAGAGACGGCGACGACGGCCTTGCCTGGATGGCTTGCGACGAGCTTCGCAACGGCGTCGGTGATCCGCATCTGCATCTCGGTGAACGATTCCCCTCCGGGGAACCGGAAGCCGCTCGGATAGCGCTGCACCTGCTTCCACTCGGGCAACTTGCCCAGTGCCTTGAGCTGCGCTCCCGTCCATTCGCCGAAGTCGCATTCGAGCAAGCCGCGCGAGGAGCGCACCCGCGTGCGCAGCGCCTTCGCGATCGGCGCGGCGGTCTCACGCGTGCGCTCGAGCGGCGACGAGTACACGGCGGCCACCTTGTCGCCGAACGGTGCGATGCGCTCGGCGACCGCGGCGGCCTGCTGCTCACCCTTCTCGGCGAGGTGCAGGCCCTTGGCGCGGCCGGGCAGCGTCGTGCCGGTTGTCGGCGTCTGGCCGTGACGCACCAACAGCACGAGCGTCGGCGCCGGAGGTTTGGACACAGCGCAGCAACCTACCGTGGACCCCGGTGGACTCCCTACGGCGGATCGAGCGCGAGGTG
>JAVEEB010000238.1 GCA_030840665.1 Frankiaceae bacterium
CGTACGCGGCCACCGAATCGTTGGAGAACACGACCAGCGTGGCGCCAGCCAACGAGTCCTCTGCCCCCGCCGTGATGATGCCCGTGATCGTGGCGTGCACGTCGATGGCGTCGCTCGTGAGGAGCGAAACGGACTCGCCGACCGTGAGGTTGTGCGTACGCGCGGTGCCGCGGTCCACCGCGATCTGCTTGGCGTTCGTGGGCATGGCCCCCTGGGTGAGGGTCAGCGTCGACACGTCCGGGTCGGGCACGCCGATGGCGATCGTGGGTGCCTGGCCATTGACGATGGCCTTGCCCGTCGAGGGATCGATCAGCGTCGCGATGCCCTGGTGCAGCCCGATGGCCTTGCGGACACCCGGCACCTTGGAGACGGTTGCCAGCGTGGCGTCCGAGATCTGCGACGCCTCGTCGGCCCTGGGACCGCCCTGGGCACTCTTGACGGCGGTCGTGCCCTGCACGGAGACGTCAGTTTTGTCGTACACATTGGAAAACAGGCGGTCGAACGTGCCGTTGAGGGTGTCGGTGAGCACCAAGGTGCCGGCGACGAACGCAACGGAGATCGCGATGGCAAACGTCGTGAGGAGCAAGCGGAACTTGCGCGCAAAAATGCTCTTGAGCGTGACGCGGAACATTGCTCAGCGCCCCTGGAAAGCGGGCTCGAACGTGGCCATCTTCTCGAGCACGGAGGCCGCCGTCGGGGATTGTATGCTGTCGACGATGCGCCCGTCCGCGAGGAACAGCACGCGGTCGGCGTAGCTGGCGGCCGACGGGTCGTGCGTCACCATGACCACCGTCTGGTGCAGGTCGTGGGCCGCGGCGCGCAGAAACCCGAGGAGCTGGGCGCCCGAGCGTGAGTCGAGGTTGCCCGTCGGTTCGTCGGCGAAAATGATGTCCGGCTTCGTCGCCAGGGCACGCGCGCACGCGACCCGCTGCTGCTGACCGCCGGACAGTTCACTCGGCTTGTGCGTCAGCCGGTCGCGCAGACCGAGGATGTTGATGACGGTGTCGAGCCAGGCGGCGTCGGGCTTGCGGCCGGCAATGTCGAGGGGCAGCGTGATGTTTTCCAGAGCCGTCAGGGGCGCAAGCAGATTGAACTGCTGGAAGATGAACCCGACGCGCGTCCGGCGGATCTCCGTGAGCTGCTTGTCGTTCAACGTCGCGAGTGACACGTCGCCGATGGCGACATCGCCACTGGTCACGCTGTCGAGGCCCGCCATGCAGTGCATGAGAGTGGACTTGCCGGAGCCCGACGGGCCCATGATGGCGGTGAACTCGCCGCGCGGGAACGTGACGGAGACATCGTGCAGCGCCACGACCCGCGTCTCGCCTTCGCCGTACACCTTGGTCAGCTGGGTGGCTGTGGCCGCCGCCGTGGCCGCCGGTGTCGTGGCTTCCGAGTTCGTGGCTGGGGTGCTCATCCTTGGTCCTCCAGATGGCGGCGGTCGACTGCGCAACCGCTCGCCACTCACGTTAGGCGCGACACCGACATGAGTCGTCGTACAGGCTGATCTTGCTCTCCTTCGCATCTCCCGGGCGAAGAGCAGCGCCAACGGGGACGCTAGGCCGTGAGGGGCGTCGACGGATCCACAGCGGTGACGAGGACAGCGTCCTCCGACAGGAGAAGGTCACGCGGCTCGGGCAGCGGCGGGCTCTCCCCGCCGAACGCGGGGCAGATCGCCTGGTGGTTGCACCACCCGCAGAGTTTGCTGGGGCGTGCCCGCCAGTCACCGGACGCCATGGCCCGCTCGATCGCCTGCCACAAGGCGCGGACGGTGCGCTCGAAACCAGCGAGCTCGGCTTCGTCGGGCGCGTAGCGCAGGAGCTCGCCTTCGCCCAGATAGATGAGGCGAAGCTCCTTGGGCACGACGCCGCGCGTGCGCCACAGGACCAGCGCATAGAACTTCAGCTGAAAGAGCGCCTTGCCCTCGAACGCCTCTTGCGGCGCCCGTCCGGTCTTGTAGTCGACGATGCGCAGCTCGCCGGTCGCGGCCTCGTCGAGGCGGTCGATGTAGCCCATCAGCCGCATGCCGCCGTCGAGCTCCGCTTCCACCCTGACCTCGCGGGCGGCCGGGGACAGCCGGCGCGGGTCTTCCAGCCGGAACTAGGTCGCGAGCAGGTCCTCGTCACGGCGGGTCCACGACCCGTCGGCCACGGCGTCGGCGGCGGCGGTGATGAGCTCGGGCTCCTCGGCGATGAGCCGGTCCCACTCCACCGTCGCGAGCCGGGTCGCGGTCTCGATCGTGCGCTCGGCGGGGGGCACGTCGAAGAGTCGCTCCAGAACGGCGTGGACCAGCGTGCCCTTGGCGGTCGCCGCCGTCGGCGGCTCAACGAAGCGGTCGATGACGCGGTATCGGTAGCGCAACGGGCAGGTCATGAAGTCCAGGGCGCGCGAGGGCGACAGCGACACCAGACTGTGCGTGCGGGCGGCCGGGACGGTGGCGATGTCGATCGGAACCGCCATCGCCACCCCCTGCGCCTCCGAGGGTGTCTGTGTCATGGGGCGAGCCTAGGACAGGGCTACGACGAAATCGCCGATGCAGCGCCCGGGCTGTGGATTAATTGTCTCCGGCGACCTCACGCCCACGGAGGTGTGCACGTGCGGCTGTATCTGAGCTCGACCGGTCTCGGTGCCGATCCAACGATCCTGCGCGCGCTCGCGCCGGGCCCGCGCGTCGGGATCGTCGTCGACGCGGACGACGAGGAAGGGTTCCTCACCCGGCGGCAGGCTCGGCGGCAGGAGTTCGCCGCGCTGGCCGCGGCCGGGTTCACCCCCACCGACCTCGATCTGCGCCGCCATCGCGACGGTCGCGGTGATCTGGCCGGTCGGCTGGCCGCGCTGGACGTCGTGTGGCTGGCCGGCGGCAACACGTTTGTGCTGGCGCGCGCGATGCGGCGCGCCGGGCTGGCAGCGGCGCTGCGCGAGCCCGTCGCCTCAGGCGCCCTGCTGTACGCCGGCTACTCCGCAGGTGCCTGCGTGGCGGGCCCCGACCTCCGGGGCGTGGATCTGATGGACGACCCGGGCGGGCGATCGGCGGGGGAGCCCCTGGAAACCCTCGCCCTGGTCGACTACCGGGTCGTCCCGCACTGGCGATCCGACTCCCGATTGTCGGCATCCGCCGAGCTCATGGCCGCGCATTTGCAGTCCATCGGGCTCGAGCATCGATGTCTCAGCGATGGCCAGGCGCTCGTGGTCGAGGACGGCGTCACGTCGCTGGTCTGATCCGCCGAAGGCGCACGCCCGTAGCATCGCCGTGGTGACGTCAACCCGCCCCGACCGTGTCCCTTCGCCCCAGCGGCGAGTCGGGCTCTCGCTCGGGGTCTGGTCGGGCGTCCCCATCCGTCTCGACCTGACGTGG
>JAVEEB010000278.1 GCA_030840665.1 Frankiaceae bacterium
GGCAACCGGTTCGTCACGGCCGGCGTTTCGACGGCTCACGGATTCGTGCAGACGTACGGCAAATACCGCGTGCGCTTCCGCATGGACGCGGGCCGCGGCATCGCCCACGCGATCATGTTGTGGCCCGCCAACAACGTGTGGCCGCCAGAGATCGACTTCAGCGAGGACAACGGTGTAACACCGCGGTCGCTGCTGACGACGACGCTGCACTACTCCACGCCGACGAAGAGCAACGTGATGGTGCACCGCGCGACACCGGTCGACTTCTCCCAATGGCACACGCTGGGCGTCGAATGGATGCCCGGAAAAGTCACGTACACGCTGGACAGTGCGATCTGGTCGACCGTCACCGACGTCAACGTGTCGAACGTGCCGATGGCACTCGCCATGCAGACGCAGGCATGGTCCTGTGGCACCAACAACTGGGAGGCGTGCCCGGACGGCACGACACCGGCCAACGTCAACATGGAAATCGACTGGGTCGTGGCGTACGCGCCCAGCTGAGCGGCGCTACTGGTGCGGCACCTGAACGACGGCGACGATCCCTCGATGGTCGGTGCCGTGCACGGTGACGGTGTGCACCTCACTCGCGCCGGCTCCCCGTGTGAGCACGTGATCGATGGCGATGAGCGGCGGAAACGCGCGGTCCGCCGGAAACGTCCGCAGCCACCCTGCGCCGGTACTCGTGGCTGCGTCGCTGAGACCGCCGTCGCGCAACATTGCGCGAAACGGCTCGTGGTCCATCGTCGAGTTGAAGTCGCCGGCCATGACGACAGGTCGGCGGTCAGCTGACAGGAGCGGCGGGATGGACGCGAGCTGCGCTCTCCACTTGCCATCGTGTTGCGGCCATGGCGCCGGGACGTGGACGGCGAATACGCGCGGGGCCGGATAGCCGGCGCCGAGATCGACGGACGCGGAGACGGCGCCGAGCACCCACTCGTGGGCCGTCCCCGCGCCCAGCAGCGGGTGGCGGCTGAACAGGCCGACCCCCCCGGCGCCTGCGCCCGGCGCAACGATCGAATACGGGAACGCTCCGGCCATGCCGGCCGCGTTGAGCCGGTCCAGGGCTTCCGGGGTCATTTCCTCGAGGGCGACAACGTCGGCGCCCTCGTGGACTGCGGCGGCGACAAGCGCGTTCGCGTCAGCCAGGCCGAATTCCATGTTCAACGTGAGCACCGTCAGCGGACGTGCGTTGACCGGCCCGCTCGGCGACCCCGCGTACAGGGGCACTTGCGTCGCTCCGACAAGCAGCACGACGAGCACGCCGGCAGCTGTGCCCCACCGGCTGCGGACGCCGGCGAGGAGCCCGGCACCGACCACCGCCGGGACGATCGCGAACGGCACGAAGGCCGCGGGAACGGCGACGAGTTGATTGCCGGAATTGCCGTAGCGGGTGGCGCCCCAGGCGAGTCCCGTGAGCGTGGCGAGCCAGCCCAGTGACCGCACGACCCTTCGAGCACGCATATTTCGACTTTAGAGACGCTGCGGTCATCCGTTGAGGTCAGGGTTTGGACAGCAGGCGGCGATAGGTTGGTGGGATGAGCCACCTCCATGCCACCTTCACGATGAAGGTGTGCCTACTCCTGCTCGTCCTCGCGGTGTGCGCCGGAGTGGCGTTGCTGGCAACCGCGCGCCGGCACCAGACGGCCAGGGTCGTCGTCGCGATGGCCATCATCGCCGGGAGCGGCTCCTGGCTGCGCATCAGCAAGCCCATCGAAGGCATCGTGCTCAAGTCGTTCTCGAAGACCCACGGCGTGACCGTCGCCGACCTCATCGTGATCCCCTGCCTCGCCGTTGCCGCCGGACTCCTGTGGGTCGCGCGCCGGGACAGTTCCCGCCTACAGGCGGCGCCTAGAATGGCAGGGGAGACGAGGGAGAGCTAGTGGAGCCGCTGGGCATCGAGGGCGCATGGGTGATGCGGCCGCGGATCTTTTCGGACGACCGCGGCGACTTCCTCGAATGGTTCCGCGGCGGGGCCTTCGCCGAGGTCGTGGGTCACGAGTTGACCGTCGCCCAGGCCAACTGCTCCGTGTCGAAGCGCGGATCGCTCCGCGGCATCCACTTCGCGGACATCCCGCCCGGTCAGGGCAAGTACGTGTCCTGCGTCCGCGGCGCCGTGCTCGATGTCGTCGTCGACATCCGGGTGGGGTCGCCGACGTACGGCCAATCGGAGCTGGTCCACCTCGACGAGACCGGCCGCGCCGCCGTGTATCTCTCGGAAGGTCTGGGCCACGGTTTCCTAGCCCTGACTGACAATGCGACGGTTGTCTACCTCTGTTCCACCACGTACAACCCGGCGAGCGAGCATGGCATCAACCCGCTCGACCCTGGGCTGGCGATCGCTTGGCCGGCGGATGTCGAGCCTCTCCTGTCGGACGAGGATCGCGCCGCCCCGTCGCTGGAAACAGCAAGGACACAAGGACTTTTGCCTTTGTACGACGAGTGCCTTGCGCTCCGCCACTCCCTGCGCGTGTAGTCCGGCATGACCACTCCGCGGCCGCTCGTCATCGGACCAGGTGCGGGCTCCGTTCGCCATCCCGTTGCCCTTCGATGACGCCTTCGGCAAACGTCGCTAACCTCGTCCTCATGGCCACGCCCGCGGATCTGCAGCCCGTCGACAGTGCGATCGCCGCCGCTCTTCAGGTGAACGGCCGCGCGAGCTGGGGGGCTGTGTCCCGCGCCCTGGAGGTCCCCGAACGGACTGTGGCGCGGCGCGGGCAGCGGCTTCTGGACCTGGGCCTCGTGCGCGTCTCTACGTACCTGGACACGACGATCGTCCGTCACGCTCGGCCGCTCGTCATCGAGCTGAAGACCGCCCTGGGCAAGACCTTGTCCGTGGCCCGGGCACTTGCGGCGCGCGCCGACGCCTCTTCCGTCTCCGTGCTGGAAGGCTCCGGCGAGGTGGTCTGCATGCTGCTTCCCCGAACACCGGAGGCCACGGCGGCCCTGCTGATGACTGAGCTGCCCGCCATCGACGGCGTGGTCTCGGCGCGAGCGAGCACGGTCCTGCGCTATTTCCGGTCCGGCTATGACTGGTTTGCCGGTCAGTTGCCGGAACGTGCGGTCGCGGAACTGCGACAGGAACTGACGAGCGTTCCCGTGGAGCTGGGCGGACCGCCCGTCGTGCTGAGCGCCGAGGACGAGGAACTCATCGGCAAACTGGCGGACGACGGCCGCGCAAGCGTCGTCGCCCTCGCCCGCGATCTGGGCATTTCCGCACCGACCGTCCGGCGGCGGCTTGACGCGTTGTTCGCGTGCGGCGCCCTGCACGTTCGCACCGAGATCTCGCCGGCGCTGCACCAGCTTCGCGTCGAGGCGTGCGTATGGCTGCGGGTCCGGCCGGACATGATCGAGCGCGTCGGGAAGGCGCTCGGGCAGCACCCGTCCGTGCGCTTTTGCGTGGCCGTGACGGGCGGCTCGCAGGTGATGATCGATTGCCTGGTCGCCGACGAACACGCCCTGTACACCTTCCTCACGCAGGACGTGGCGGGACTCGGCGTGGACGCAATCGTCCGCACCTCCGTTGTCCTCGCGGCAGTTCGGCGGGGGCCAATGGTTCTGGCTGATTTACAACAATTTAACGCCATCTTTGACTGAAACGTAGCTTTAGCATCGCATTTGTGGCTGAACATGCCTAGTGTGGCAGGCTCCACTAGCGATGAGGTGAGCCGTGTCCGAGTCTTGGCAGGGCCGGGTGTCCGCGCTCGGCTGGCGGACGGAGCTGCTGGTGAACGGCCGCTGGGTCGCCGCCCGGAGTGATGATCAGCTGTCGGTCGTCAGCCCGCGCGACAACAGCGTCGTCGGCTGCGTCGGCGCGGCGTCCGCG
>JAVEEB010000283.1 GCA_030840665.1 Frankiaceae bacterium
CTCGGGCTGGTAATTCATGAAGCGCGCTTCACTTTTTCGACCTTCGGGCTCGAGGCTGTCGTGGACCTCGGCGCGTGGTGGGAAGCCGAGACGGGGTTGGCGATCCCCCTCGGAGCGATCGTCGCGCGCCGCTCACTCGACCCCGCCCCGATCGTCGCGGCGCTGCGCGGCTCGGTCGACTACGCCTGGGCCGACCCGGCCGCCAGCGCGGCCTACGTCGCTGAGCATGCGCAGGAGATGAGCCCCGACGTACAAGCTGCGCACATCGCGACGTACGTCACGTCCTTCAGCCGCGAGCTCGGCGAGGAAGGCTACGCGGCGATCGAGGCCCTCCTCGCGCGCGCCGCTGACGCCGGCCTGCTCCCGCCCGTCGACCCGGCGGCCCTGCGCGACTGACGGCGGGACGCGCGGCGCAGGGCGCACTACGTCGCGTCCTTGCCGAGCCGCTCTTCGATCTCGACCGTCACCGTGTCGCCTGGCTGTTTCGCGATCGCCGTGCGGATATCGAGCTTCACGGGCAGCTTGTGCGTGCCGTCGCCGAGCGCCATGAACGAGCTGGTGAACGGCTCCCCGTCGATGGTCCCGCGCACTTTGACCAACCCGCGGGTGCCGAAGAACTCGGCGGAGTCGGGCATGACGACGTACGTCCAGCCGCCCTTGGCGGGGCTCTTCTGCAACGTGGCCGTGAAGCGCTTGAGCACCGCAGCCACCTCCTCCTCGGTTAGATCTCGAGGTCGCGCGCGACGGCGTGGAGCAGCTCAGCAACCTTCTGCGAGGTCTTGCGGTCCGGGTATTTCCCCCGGCGAAGGTCTTCCTGCACAGCGGTTTCGAGCACCTTGACCATGTCCTCGATCATGCCGTGCAGCTGGTCGGGGTCGCGGCGCTTGAGCTCGGCCTGAGCCGCGACGACGCTCTTGGGCGCGTCGATGATGTGCACGGTCATCGCCTGCTGGCCGCGACGGCTGTCGACGACACCGAACTCGATGCGGGCACCCGCCTTGAGCTCCTCGACGCCGGCCGGGAGGGACGCTTTGGGCACGAAGACATCGCCTTCGCCGTCGTCGCGAGAGACGAAGCCGAAACCCTTTGCTGCGTCGTACCACTTGACCTTGCCGGTGGGCACCGCGAACCTCGTCATCGATCGGGATGGGGAACAGCTAGCAGCCTAGGTTACGGCGGGCTCTCAGGCGAACCGATACCGCCCACCCCGGCGCGCAGCGTTCATCGGGCGTGCGTCCGGCAGACACCTTGGCGATGCTTCGACGACGCCTTCGGGGCGTTCATTCGAGGTGGAGCGGTCCACCTCGGACCGCGCGTCATGGAGGACGTACATGCGCAAGTTGACGAAGTACGCTGCCGGCGCCGCGAGCATCGGTCTCGCCGCAGCCGCAGGCGTATCCGGGATCTCGAGCGCCGCCGTAGCCGACTCTCACGGCACGTTCTGGGCCGGGCTCGCCCCCGCCGCGAACCAGCGCCTGGGTATTCAGGACAACCGGCTGGCCACGGGCCTGGCCGAGAACCCCGTCGCGTGGGGGGCGTTGCCCCTCACTAACCCGGACACGACCGGCGGCATCACCAACTACGGCTACAACACGTCGAACCTCGGTCCCCTCACGCAGAACGCGCACGAGGCCTTCAAGACCGAGCCCGACAAGAACGCCTACCTCGTCATGGGCGGGCACCACTACGTCTACCAGGGCCACGAGGGCGCTCCCCGCGGCTACGTGACGCGTATCGACCTCGACCAGGCCACCCCGGCCCAGAAGGTCTCGCTCATCGCCGACAAGGACGCGGCGGGCAACCCGCTCCCGTCGTTCGACGGCATCACGTGGAACCCCTTCACGCACCAGCTGTTGCTGACGGCGGAGGCGAAGTACCCGGCCGGTGGCGTCTGGGCGGTCACGCTCGACGCCAACGGCGACGCCACGACCGGCGTTGCGGTCCGCGTGGCGGCCCTGGGCGCCGGCGGCTACGAAGGCATCCAGAACGACTCCGAAGGCAACATCTGGCTGGTCGAGGACGTGGGCGGCGCGGCGGCGGGGGCCAACCTCAAGGGCAAGGTCCCCAACAGCTACGTCTACCGCTTCCGCCCCACCGACAAGACGAACCTTGCAGCCGGCGGCACCTTCGAGGCGCTGCGCGTGTACCGCGACGGCGGCGCGCCGGTCACGGCTGCTGAGCTGGCCGCGAACCCGGCGGACCCGTTCGTCACCGACCTGCACACGTACGGCAAGTCGTTCAACACCGACTGGGTGACGATCCACTCGGGCCCCGCCGGCACCGACCCTGCCGGGTTCGATGCAACCGCCGGTGCCGCAGCGGCAGGCGCGACGCCGTTCAAGCGTCCGGAGAACGGCGTCTTCCGCCCAGGCACGCATTTCGGTGAGTTCTACTTCACGGAGACCGGCGACACGAACGCAATCAGCCCGTTGCCGGGTGCCTTCGGCGGCGTGTTCGTCATCAAGCAGAGCGGGCCGAACGCGACCACCGGCAAGCTCTCGCCGGTCAGCCTCGGCGACGTCGAGCACACGGGCTACGACAACATCCAGTTCGCGACGGCCAACGACCTCCTCGTGGTCGAGGACGCGGGCGACGCGCTGCACCAGCAGCGCAACGCGTTGGACTCGGCGTACTCGATCAACCTGCGCACGCCCCGGACGCCGACTCGCATCCTCGCCGAGGGGCGCGACTCGTCCGCGACGTACGACGCTCTCACGTCGCCGGGCTACAACGACGGCGACAACGAAGTCACGGGCATGCACGTGTCCAACGGTGACCCGAGCACCGCCGGGATCCTCGGCGCGCAGATCCCGACCCCGTTCGCCGACGGCTGGCGCGTGTTCTGGACGCAACAGCACGGCGACAACGTGACGTGGGAAATCACGAGCGCGGCATCCATGCGCGGCTAGTACCGATTGGCACAGCACCAACACAAGATCGCGTACGTGACGGCCCGGGCAAGCACGCTTGCCCGGGCCGTTCCACGTCCGGACCACATCGGGAGACGCCGCCGGTAACGGCCAGTAGCAATAACCCGCCCTTCGTCACCGCTCGTAGTTGGATGACTACAAGTTCACCCATTCGTGCGCGGATTTGCACCCAAGTCCGTTGTTCTTGCGCACGGCGAAGAGGACATTAAGCACGTCCGCTTCCGCGGGCCTGGTGGTGGCCGACGACCTTCACTCACCGAAGGTCGTCCCAGCAGGATCTGTGCCACGCATGCGCCATCGACGCCGCAAGATCGGCGACCGAGGCGATCACCCTGGCCCTGTGAAAGGTGAGACATGAGCTCGCTACTCTCCCGACGGCGCGTCACATCACGAGTGACGGCGCTGGTCTCCTCGTCGCTCCTCGTCGCGTCGGCCGTCACGATCTTCTCCGGATCGATCGCGTCGGCCGCGGCGACCGGAGGTGCGGGCGCCTCGCTCCCCTACGTCGAGTTGCAGGCGGAGTCCGCAGCGACGAACGGCACGATCATCGGGCCGTCGTACGCGTACGGACAGCTGGCCGACGAGGCCTCCGGCCGCAAGGCCGTGACCCTGCAGGGCGCCGCGAAGTACGTCGAGTTCACGTCGACCGCCACGAGCAACTCGATCGACGTCCGCTACAGCATCCCGGACACGGGCAACGGCTCGGTCTACAACCCGCAACTGTCGCTCTACATTAACGGGGCGAAGCAGACCAACTTCACGTTGACCAATGCGTACAGCTGGTTCTACGGCAACTACCCGTTCACCAACGCCCCCGGCGCGAACCCGCACCACTTCTACGACGAGGTGCACCGATTGTTCGGCACGTCGTACCCCGCCGGTACGAAGTTCCGACTGCAAGTCGACGGCGAGGACACGGCCTCGTCGTACACGATCGACTTCGCCGACTTCGAGAATGTGGGCGGCGCGCTCGGGCAGCCCGCGGGTTCGGTTTCCGTTACCAGCAAGGGCGCTGACGCAACCGGCGTCAACGACGCGACGGGTGCGTTCAACTCGGCCGTCGCGGCCGCGGGCGCCGGCGGCACCGTCTGGATTCCGCAGGGCACGTTCAAAGTGACGCAGCACATCGTGCTCAACAACGTGTCGGTCAAGGGCGCGGGCATGTGGTACTCGACGGTCAAGGGCGGCGGTGTCGGCTTCTACGGCAACAGCGCCCCGTCCCCCAGTACGAACGTGCATCTCGCGGACTTCGCGATCGTGGGCGATGTGCAGGACCGCAACGACAGCGCCCAGGTCAACGGGATCGGCGGCGCCATGAGCAACTCCGACGTCAGCCGTGTCTGGATCGAGCACACGAAGGTCGGCGCGTGGATGGACGGGCCGTTCAACGCGATGACGCTGACGGGCATGCGCATCCGCAACGTGACCGCTGATGGTGTCAACTTCCACAACGGCGTAACGAACTCCAAGGTCGACAACAGCGACATCCGCAACACGGGGGACGACGCGCTCGCCACGTGGGCCGAGATCAACGCCGATGCGTTCGACACGTTCTCGAACAACACCGTGCAGTACCCGATCCTCGCGAACGCCATCGCCATCTACGGCGGCCACGACAACACGGTCACCGGCAACAAGGTCATCGACTCCGGCCTGACGCAGGGTGGCGGCATCCACGTCGCCCAGCGCTTCAGCTCGACGCCGCTCGGCCTGACGACCGTGACCAACAACACGCTGATCCGCGACGGTGGACTCGATCCCAACTGGAACTTCGGGATCGGCGCGTTCTGGATGGATGCCCGCGACGGCTCGATCAGCGGCACCACCAACGTCGACAACCTGCTCATCCAGCAGAGCCCGTACGAGGCCATCCAATTGATCGACGGCTTCAGCAAGGGCTACACGATCAGCAACCTCAACCTCTCGAACGTGACGATCCAGGGCACCGGCACCTTCGCGATCCAGGAGCAGCTCAACGGGTCCGCACGGTTGACGAACGTCACGGCCACCGGCGTCAACGGGCCGGCTGGGCAATACCGCTGCGGGTCATTCGCCATCACCGACGGCGGCGGCAACTCCGGTTGGAGCACGACGACGTGCGGCAACGTCAACCCCGCGCCGATCTTCCCGCCGTTCCCGCCCACGACCGGTGCGACGCTCGGCGCCAACCCGTCGAGCCTTTCGTTCGCTGCCCTTGCGGTCGGCGGCACCAGCGCGGCGAAGACAGTCACGATTTCCAACAGCGGCAGCTCGGCGGCGACGGTCTCATCGGTCGCGGTCAGTGGTGACTACGCGCAGACCAACACGTGCGGCACTTCCATCGCTGCCGGCGCCAGCTGCACGGTCAGCGTGACCTTCAAGCCGACGGCCAACGGCACGCGCACCGGTTCGTTGACAGTCGCGAGCAACGCGACGAACGGCACCGTGACGGTCGGTCTCTCCGGCACGGGTGGCGTCGCCGCGGTTGACCTGGCGGCCGGCAAGGGAACGTCCGCCAGCGGCGTGCAGCAGACGTACGTCGCTGCCAACGTCGTCGACTCGAACGCCGCGACCTACTGGGAAGCGCCGTCCGAGCCGGGCTGGGTCCAGGTGGACCTCGGCGCGTCGCAGAGCGTGAGCCGTGTCGTCCTCAAGCTCCCGACAACCTGGGGTGTCCGGACGCAAACGCTGTCGATCCTAACGAGCACCGACAACGCCACGTTCGGCACAGCGAAGGCGTCGGCGACGTACTCGTTCGACCCGGCGAGCGCCAACACGGTGACCATCACGTTCACGGCGACGACCGCCCGCTACGTGCGGGTCAACATCACCGCAAACACCGGCTCGACCGGCGGCCAGGTCTCCTCGTTCGAGGTGTACGGGTCCTAACCGCTCTTTTGAACGACGACATGCCGCCGGGCGATGCGCCCGGCGGCATGTTCTTGTGTGGGTTCACTGTTCTCACCAAGCTGCGTCGGTCACGCCCTGGATGATGTCGTTGCGCTTGCCCGTCAGGTCGAGCGAGAACGTCGATCCCTTGCCGTTCGGCGACACCAGGATCCGGGTCCCATCGACGGCCGCCTGCAAGTCGTTCACCGAGAGGCCGGGAACGTTCACAACGTCGGCGGTCTCGCCGGTGACAGCGTCCGGGATGACGAACCTCGTGTACTCGCTCGTATT
>JAVEEB010000415.1 GCA_030840665.1 Frankiaceae bacterium
CTGACCGGCGATCAGGTTGTTGGGGTCATCGGGGTTGACGGCGATCTGTTCCTCGGCCTGACGCCGCGCCGTGCAGTCCTGGTTGACGCGCGTGTTGGTCGCCGACCCCCGGTTGGCGCATCCCAGCGCAGTGGCCGTCACGTCCGGCGGCAGGTCGGAGGCGCCTGCGCCCGCCTGTGCATCCGCCTGCGATTGGCGCTCGTCCAGGTAGGCGACCAGGGTGCCGCCTGACACGCGCTGCAGCCCCTTGCCGGTCGCCGTCGGCTTGTAGGAATAGCCGGTGAGGGCCGGGTTGACCGTGCCATTTGCCGAAGATGTTGGTACGAGGGCGAGGGCGCCGGCCAAGGCGGTCGCGGCGACGGCCGCCAGCGAAATCCGCGCCGGGGTTCTTGTGAGCCTAGATGTCACAGTTCCTCCCAATTTGTGGTAGCCGGTTTTACCACCCTGTCCTCGCCCCTGGACAGTCTCTGAGAGGGGTCAATTGCGCCGAACGGCCTAACCGCGCCTGGCATGGCGGCGCAGGGCTAGCTGTTGCCGCTCGTGACGCGGTAGGCGTCGTACACGCCCGTGACGCTCCGGATGGTGGCCAGGAGGTGCCCGAGGTGTTTTGGGTCGCCCATCTCGAACGTGAACCGGCTCACGGCCACGCGGTCGCGGGTCGTCGTCACCGACGCCGAGAGGATGTTGACGTGGTGGTCGGACAGGACGCGCGTCACATCCGACAGCAGCCGCGTGCGGTCGAGCGCCTCGACCTGGATCGCGACCAGGAAGACCGAGCCAGCGGACGGCGCCCACTCGACCTCGACCATCCGGTCCTGCAGTTGCGTCAACTGCTCGACGTTCGTGCAGTCGACCCGGTGCACGCTGACGCCGTGACCGCGCGTGACGAAACCGACGATCGTGTCCCCCGGCACCGGCGTGCAACAGCGGGCCAGCTTGACCCAGACGTCCGACGTGCCCTTGACGACGACGCCCGGGTCACCACTCGGCCGGGCGGGGCGCACCTTCGTCGGCAGCGCGGTCTCGGCGATGTCCTCGACGGCACCTTCTTCGCCGCCGAGCGACTGCACGAGGCGCTGCACGATCGACTGCGCCGACATCTGGTTCTCGCCGACCGCGGCGTACAAGGCGTCGACGTCGGTGAGGCGCAGGTCGCGGGCGAGGGTGATGAGCGCGTCGCCGCCGAGGAGGCGCTGCAACGGCAGGCCCTGCTTGCGCATGGCGCGGGCGATCGCGTCCTTGCCCTGGGTGATCGCGTCTTCGCGCCGCTCCTTGGCGAACCACTGGCGGATCTTGTTACGGGCGCGCGGGCTGGCGACGAAGCCCAGCCAGTCTCGGCTCGGGCCGGCGTCCTCGGCCTTGGAGGTGAAGACCTCGACGACGTCGCCGTTCTCGAGTTGCGACTCGAGCGGCACCAAGCGGCCGTTGACGCGCGCGCCCATGCAGCGGTGGCCGACCTCGGTGTGCACGGAGTAGGCGAAGTCGACCGGGGTCGCCCCACCGGGCAACGCGATGACGTCACCCTTCGGTGTGAAGACGAACACCTCGGACGCGTGCAGGTCGTACCGCAGCGAATCGAGGAACTCGTCCGGGTCGCTGGCCTCGCGCTGCCACTCGAGCAACTGGCGCAGCCAGGCCATCTGCTCCGCGCCGTCGCCCTTCTTGCCGACCGCCGTGTCGGGCTCGGCGCCTTCCTTGTATTTCCAGTGCGCGGCGATGCCGTACTCGGCGCGCCGGTGCATCGCGTGGGTGCGGATCTGGATCTCCACGGGCTTGCCCTCAGGCCCGATGACGGTCGTGTGCAACGACTGGTACATGTTGAACTTCGGCATCGCGATGTAGTCCTTGAAGCGCCCGGGAACAGGGCTCCAGGTCGCGTGGATGACACCGAGCGCGGCGTAGCAATCCCGCAGTTCTTCAACCAGGACACGCAATCCGACGAGGTCATAGATGTCGGTGAAGTCGCGGCCGCGCACGATCATCTTCTGGTAGATCGAGTAGTAGTGCTTCGGCCGGCCGGACACGACGGCTTTCACCTTCGCGGTGCGCAGCTCGCCGCCGACGCCGTCGATGACGCTGGACAGGTACGTGTCGCGGCTCGGCGCGCGTTCGGCGACGAGCTTCACGATCTCCTCGTACACCTTCGGGTACAGCGTCGCGAACGACAGATCCTCGAGCTCCCATTTGATGGTGTTCATGCCGAGCCGGTGCGCGAGGGGCGCGAAGATCTCGAGGGTCTCGCGGGCCTTGGACTCCTGCTTCGCCGGCGGCAGGAACCGCAACGTGCGCATGTTGTGCAGCCGGTCGGCGAGCTTGATGACGAGGACGCGGATGTCCTTGGCCATCGCGACGACCATCTTGCGGATGGTCTCGGCCTCCGCGGTCTCGCCGTACTTCACCTTGTCGAGCTTCGTGACCCCGTCGACGAGCAGCGCGACTTCCTCGCCGAACTCGACGCGGATGTCGTCGAGTTTGAGTGACGTGTCCTCGACGGTGTCGTGCAGCAGCGCGGCGATGACGGTCGACGGTGTCATGCCGAGCTCGGCGAGGATGGTCGCGACGGCGAGCGGGTGCGTGATGTAAGCGTCGCCGCTCTTGCGGAACTGGCCGGCGTGGCTTTCCTCCGCGACCTCGTACGCGCGTTGCACGAGCTTCAGGTCGGCCTTGGGGTGGTGGGACCGCAGGGTCCGCAGGACCGGCTCGAGGGGGTTCGGGGCCGTGCGGCTCTGGCCGAGGCGCGTGAGCCGGGCGCGGACGCCGCGGGGCGTCGGGGCTTCGTCGGCCAGCGCGACCTGCGTGTCGAGGGTGCCGGCGGGATCATCGGAGACGGTGGCGCCGGGCGCGGCGGCGGCGGACAGAGGCTCATCTGACATGGCCGGCCTCCGTTCCTCACGCGTGGAGCGTCCATCTTACGGGCGCGGGCGAGGCGGAGTGCGGCGTCGGTCAGGAAGGCGACTTCGTGGGGTCGCTCAGAACGTGAGGAGCGCGTGCGTCGGCACGCCCTTCAACGTCTCCCGGCCGCCGAGGAAGGAGAGCTCGAGCAGGACGGCGACCCCGGCCACCGTCGCGCCCGCTCGCTCGATCAGTCGCGCGGTGGCGGCAGCGGTGCCGCCGGTCGCGAGCACGTCGTCGACGATGAGCACGCGCGCGCCCGCGGCGAAGGCGTCCTTGTGGAGCTGGATGACGGCCGTCCCGTATTCCAGGGTGTACGACTCGTCGTACGTCGCCCCGGGCAGCTTGCCCGCCTTGCGCACCGGGACGAAACCGGCGTGCAGGTGATGGGCCACGGGCGCCGCGAGGATGAACCCGCGGGCCTCGATCCCGACGACGATGTCGACGTGGCCGAGCGCCTCGAACGGCTCGCTCAGCGCCACCACGGTCGTCGCGAACGCATCCGCGTCGGCGAGCAGCGGGGTGATGTCCTTGAACAAGATCCCGGGGGTCGGGTAGTCCTGGACGTCCCGGATGTACGGCGCGATGCGCGCAGCCACCTCGGCGAGCGCTTCGGCCCCGGAGGTCACTTGCGCTTCGGCCGCGGGCCGGTCGGCTTGCGGCGCCCGGTGGTGATGGGCCGCGTCGAGGGGCCCGCACCGCGAACGGCAACGGAACCGGCGCCGGTCGAGAGAGCGCCGGCCATGCTCGGCTGTGCCGCACGGGGGGCCGCGTTGACGCGCTTCGCCAGCGCCTTCATGCCCGGCTCGCGCTCCTTGAAGTCACACAGGAGCGGCACGGCGATGAAGATCGATGAGTACGTACCGGCGGCCAGACCGATGAGCAGCGGCAGCGACAGATCCTTGAGGGACCCGGCACCGAGGAGACCCGCGCCGATGATGAGCAGCCCGGCGACCGGGAGCAGGCCGATGATGGACGTGTTGATGGAGCGCATCAGGGTCTGGTTGACGGCGAGGTTCGCCGCGCCACTGAACGTGTACTTGTTGCTCGACGCCAGGTTGCGCGTGTTCTCACGCACCTTGTCGAACACGACGACGGTGTCGTACAAGGAGAAACCGAGGATTGTCAGCGAGGCGATGACCGTCGCGGGACTGACCTCGAAGCGCGACAGCGAGTAGACGCCGGCGGCGATGATGAGGTCGTGGATCAGCGCCACGATCGCGGCGGCGGCCATCTTCCACTCGTACCGGATCGCCAAATACGCCGAGACGAACACGAGGAAGATGATCAGGCCCTGGATGGCCTTGTTGGAGATGTCGCTGCCCCAGCTCGGGCCGATCTCGCTCACGCTGACGAGGTTGGTGGCGACTCCCACCTTCTGGGCGAGCGCGTCGGCGGTTGCGGTCACCTTGTCCGTGACGACCGTGTCCGACTCGAGCCGGATCAACGTCTGGCCCTTTGTGTCGCGCTGCGTCGTGCTGACGATCGCCTGGGCGCCGGAGGTGTCCAGTGCGAGCTGCTTGAGCTCGGCCCCCAAGTGACCGTTCGCGGGCACGACGTAAGCGACGCCGCCGCGGAAGTCGATGCTCGTCTTGAGGCCAAGGGTGAACAGGCTCAGGATGCTCAGGAGCACCGCGGTCCCGGACGCGAGAAACCAGATCTTGCGCTTGCCGACGAAGTCGACCTTGA
>JAVEEB010000435.1 GCA_030840665.1 Frankiaceae bacterium
CGCAACCAGATCAGCGGCCGCATCCTCGGCAGCGGCGACCTGTCACTCACCCGCTCCTGGCAGCGACTGAACATCATCACGGCGGAGTTGCAAGAAGGCGTCATGAAGGCGCGCATGCAGCCCGTCGACAACGTCTGGAACAAGCTGCCCCGCCTCGTCCGCGACCTGTGCGTCGCAACGGGCAAGAACGTGAAGCTCGAGATGGAAGGCGGCGACACGGAGCTCGACCGCACCATCCTCGAAGCCGTCAAGGATCCGCTTGTCCACCTGGTACGCAACGCGATCGACCACGGCATCGAGTCGGCCGAGGACCGCGAGCGGCGAGGCAAGCGCCCCGAAGGTCGCCTCATGCTGCGCGCGTACCACGAGGGCGGCCAGGTCAACATCGAGATCGCCGACGACGGCATGGGCATCGACTCGACGCGCATCGCCCAGGCTGCGCTGACCAAGGGCCTCATCACGAACAAGCAGCTCGAAACGATGAGCCAGTCCGAGCTCATCAACCTCATCTTCCTGCCGGGGTTCTCCACGGCGGCGCGCATCACAAACGTCTCGGGACGCGGCGTCGGCATGGACGTCGTCAAGACGAACATGGAGCGCATCGGGGGCTCGATCGAGGTCATCACGGATCCGGGTGTGGGCACCACGTTCCGCATCAAGATTCCGCTGACCCTCGCCATCATCGGCGCGATCATCGTGCGTTGCGGCGGTCAGCAGTTCGCCGTCCCGCAGGCCGGCGCCCTCGAGATCATCCAGCTCGACCCCCGCGAGCCCGACTGCATCGTCGAGTACGTCGGCGGGGCCCCCGTCTACCGACTGCGCGGCGCGCTCCTCCCGCTGGTCTACCTGCGCGACGTCCTCGGTCTCCAGGACCAGGCGAACGACACCGCCCACGGCGTGCAGCACATCCTCGTGGCCGGCAGCGAGGACCGTCAGTACGGCCTCGTCGTCGACGAGGTGCTCGACACGGAGGAAGTGGCCGTCAAGCCGCTGTCGGCGCAGCTCAAGCGCACCGCCATGTACGCCGGAGCCACCATCCTCGGCGACGGCCGCGTCTCGCTCATCCTCGATGTCTGGGCCATCGCCCACCGCCAGCGCGTCGAAGGCAGCGCGGGTCGCTCCACGACGAGCGTCGGCGACGTCGTCCGCCCGAGCGCCGGTGGCATCTACGCACACTCCCACCTCGTTGTCCGCCTGGCGGACGAGCGCCGCATCGCCATCCCGCTGTCCGCGGTCACGCGGTTGGAGGAGATCCCGAGTGCGTCGCTGGAGCAGGTCGGGCCTCGAGAACATTTGCAGTACGACGGGAACGTGCTTCCCATCGCGCGCCTCTCACGTGTCGTCGGCGCCCTCGACTCGGGCGAGTCCGCTGACCAGCGGCTGCTGCAGGTGGTCGTGTACACGTCCAACGGCCGCAGCATCGGTCTGGTCGTCGACGCGATCATCGACATCGACGACGAGCCCGCAGCATCGCTCACCGACATCGACGGCCCGGGGGTCTCCGGCACCGCCATCGTGCAGCAGCGCATCACCGAGATCCTCGATGTGCAGCAGGCGATTCTCGCCGCCGACCCGCACTTCTTCGACGAGCCAGTGAGCATGGGAGCCGGCGCATGACGACCGTGAAGCTGACGACGTTCCGCGTCGACGGCCAGTTGTTCGGCTTGCCGGTGGAACGCGTCCAGGAAGTAACGCGCTATCAGCAGATGACGCCGGTCCCGCAGGCGCCGCCGGCACTCGTCGGTCTCATCAACCTGCGCGGCGAGGTGCTGACCGCCATCGATCTGCGGGCCCGTCTCGACTACCCGCCGCGCGACGCCGACCAACTCCCCATCAACCTCGTGCTCCGCGATGAAGGTGTCGCGTTGCTCGCGGACTCCTTCGAGATGGTCGTCGACGTCGACACGGATGATTTCGAGCCGCCGCCGGACACGTTGACCGGACCGCTGCGCCAGCTCATCCACGGTGCCTACAAGTTGGAGATCGGGCTTCTGCTCGAGCTCGATCCCACTCGCCTCATCGAATTGGAGGTGGCGTCGTGAGCGCCGCTCAGCCCACTACTTCCGAGTCCGCCATGCGTACCGGCTTCGTCCGCGCAGTCGCGGACCTGCCGCTGCGCGTGAAGCTGCTCGCGAACGTCGTCATCGCCGTCCTTGGCATGGCCTTCGTGTACCTGCGCTTCAACGACATCGTCAATGACGTCCGGGCCAAGGCCCTCAAGGGCACCAACGCTGACACGCTCGACCAGCAGATCAGCAAGGAAACCTTGCAGGTCTTCGTCGGCGCCCTCGTCGCCGTCGGATTGCTCGTGCTGCTCAACTGGTGGATCGCGCGTGTCGTCGTCCGGCCGTTGCGCGAGCTGGAGCTCCTCGCGGAGCGCATGGCCGTCGGCGACCTGTCCGGTCGCATCGCAGTGCGCGGCAACGACGAGGTCGGCCGCGTCGGTCAATGCCTCAACTCGGCCACCGATCACATCTCGGAAGCGCTGCGCACCCTCGCCGACAGCGCGTCGATCCTCGCGTCGTCCGCGGAGGAGCTCTCCAGCGTCAGCAAGGAGATCTCCAGCTCCTCGAGCAACGCCGCCGATCGTGCGATGAGCGCGGCAGGGGCCGTCGAGGAGATCAACCGCAACGTCCAGACAGTGGCAACGGCGTCAGAAGAGATGGGCGCGTCCATCCGCGAGATCGCCCACAACGCGATCGAGGCGGCCCGCGTCGGCACGACCGCCGTCGACAAGGCGAAGCTGACCAACGAGACCGTGGCCCGCCTGGGGCTGAGCTCCCGTGAGATCGGGCACGTCGTACAACTCATCACCACTATCGCCGAGCAGACCGACCTCCTGGCCCTCAACGCGACCATCGAGGCCGCCAGGGCCGGCGCTGCCGGCAAGGGGTTCGCGGTCGTCGCGAACGAGGTCAAGGAGCTCGCGCAGGAAACGTCGAAGGCGACACGGGAGATCTCCGGCCGCATCGACGCCATCCAGCGCGACACCACGGACGCCGTCGCCGCCATCGGCGAGATCAGCACGATCATCGGCCGCATCAACGACTTCCAGAACACGATCGCCTCCGCCGTGGAGCAGCAGACCGCCACCACGAACGAGGTCAACCGCAACGTCAGCCAGGCGGCCGCGGGAACCGAAGAGATCGCCCGCAACATCTCCGGTGTCGCCGAGGCGACGTCGACGACCACTCGTGGTGTGGGCGAAGCGGACAAAGCGGCCAGTGAATTGGCTCGCATGGCATCAGATCTGCAGAACGTCGTGAATGGGTTCCGTTTCTAGTCTCCTGAACGCAGCAGTACCGACCGATAAGACATGCAAGCTACGGGCCGGCAGGGCCGGAAGAGAAGCAGGGACGGACATGCGAGCACTTGTTCTCGACGACTCACGCGCGATGCGGATGATCCTCACCCGCATCCTCGGTGAAGTGGGATTCGAGGTCACGGAAGCGTGTGACGGCGCCGAGGGCATCGAAGCCCTCCGCCGCGGCGGTCCGTTGCCCGACCTCGCTCTCATCGACTGGAACATGCCGGTCATGGACGGGCTGACCTTCGTCAACGAGGTCCGCAAGGTCGACGCCTGGCGCGGCATCACGTTGATGATGGTGACCACCGAAAGCGAGCAGTCGCAGATCGTGCGAGCTCTCGCCGCAGGCGCTCACGAGTACGTCATCAAGCCCTTCACCGCTGAGGCCATCCTCGACAAGCTGAGCCTGCTCGGCCTGGCGAGCGTGTGACGATGCCGCACATCTCCGTACTCGTGGTCGACGACTCCGTCGTCGTCCGGCGCCTGGTCACCCAGGCGCTGTCACTCGATCCCGACATCGAGGTCATCGGTACGGCGTCAAGCGGTCGACTGGCGCTGGAGCGGATCCAGCAGCAGTTGCCGGACGTCGTGACTCTCGACGTCGAGATGCCGGACATGGATGGCCTGGAGACGCTGCGGGAAATTCGCCGCCGTCACCCGCGCCTGCCCGTTGTCATGTTCTCGAGCGTTACTGAGCGCGGCGCGTCGGCCACCCTCGACGCCCTGACCCTCGGCGCCAACGACTACGTCACCAAGCCGACGAACGCCGCCAACCAGGACGCGGCGATGGAAAGCGTTCGCAGCCAGCTCATCCCGAAGATCAAAGCCCTGTGCGGTCGCGCCATCCCGCGCGAGCGTGCCCCCGAGGTCCAGCGACCCGCCGCCCCTGCCGCGGTCCCCGTCGTTCCCCGGCGCCCCAGCGGCATTGACCCGACGGGCCCGATCGACGCCGTGGCCATCGGCGCCTCGACGGGCGGGCCGGACGCGCTCTCCAAGGTGCTCAACGCCTTGCCCGCCGACTTCCCCGTGCCGATCTTCATCGTTCAGCACATGCCGCCGCTGTTCACCCGCCTGTTCGCCGGTCGCCTCGACTCGTCGTCGCAGCTGTCCGTCAAAGAGGCCCGCGACGGCGACGTCCCAGCGGCCGGCAACGTCTACATCGCGCCCGGCGACTTTCACCTGTCGCTGCGTCGTGACGCGGCAGGCCGCCCACGGATGGTCGTCAGTCAGGAAGGCCCCGAGAACTGGGTCCGGCCGGCCGTCGACGTGCTTTTTCGTTCCATGGCAGAGGTGTACGGCGAGCGCACCCTCGCGGTCGTGCTCACCGGCATGGGCCAGGACGGCATGAAGGGCAGCGAGCCGATCATCGCCTGCGGCGGCCAGATCGTCGTACAGGATGAAGCGACGTCCATCGTGTGGGGAATGCCGGGCAGTGTCGCCCAGGCGGGTCTCGCACAGCACATCCTTCCGCTCGATGAGATTGCGGAGCACGTCTTGCGGGTTGCCCACCGCGCCGGCTCGACCACCCGTACCGATGTTGCGCTGGGAGCTCGTTCATGACCGTAGGCGCAGCCGACTTCGATTGGATTGCGCAGCTTGTCTGGCAGCGCTCTGCGATCGTGTTGGAAAAGGGCAAGGAATACCTCGTCGAATCGAGGCTCGCGCCGCTGGCTCGCAAGACCGGCGCGGAGACGGTTTCCGAGTTCGTCACGCGGCTGATCGCGAAGCCCGACTCGTCGCTGATCTCCGAGGTCATCGATGCGATGACCACCAACGAGACCTCATGGTTTCGCGACCACTACCCGTTCCAGGCCCTGCAGTCGCACGTGCTCCCGGAGCTCACCCGTAACCGTGGCCGGCAGCGCACCTTGCGCGTCTGGTCCGCCGGCTGCTCGAGCGGCCAGGAGCCGTACAGCATCGCGATGGTCGTCCAGGACCACTTCGCGCTGCACCCGGGCTGGGCCGTCGACATCATCGGGTCGGATCTGTCCGACGTGATGCTGGAAAAGGCGCGCAATGCGCGTTATGGGCAACTGGAAGTCAACCGTGGCTTGCCGGTCGCGATGCTCGTCCGGCACTTCGAGCGTCTCGGCACCGAATGGCAGCTGCGTCCGGAGATCCGCCGGATGGTGGACTTCCGGAGCATCAACCTCGCCCAGCGGATCCCGGAAATAGGCACGTTCGACATCATTTTCCTCCGCAACGTCCTCATCTACTTCGATGCGGACACGAAGCGCGGAATCTTCGAACAGGTGAAGCGCGTGCTTCGTCCTGACGGCTATCTGTTCCTGGGCGGTGCGGAAACCACGTTGAACGTGGACCCGGACTTCGAGCCCGTCATGTACGACCGAGCCACGTGCTACCGACTTCGTGGCAGAGAGGTGTCCTGATGACACTCAGCGCAGACAATGACATGGATGTCGTCGCGTTCAACGACATCGTCGTGATCGCACAGGACATCTGGGCGTCGTTCCTGGATCTCCCGTTGGAGCCGGTTCCGGCCGACACCGTTGACATCTCGGCCATGCCGATGGTCGGCGGCGTCGTGACGGTCCACGAGGCCTGGTCCGGAGCGGT
>JAVEEB010000001.1 GCA_030840665.1 Frankiaceae bacterium
TCCGTTCGCGGTCTCGTGGACGTGAGGGTGACGGCCTCCCTCCTGGGGGTGGGCAGCGCGCAGGCCGGTGCGTCCACAGCGTTTCCCCGGGCCGAATATCGGTTGAGACCGCTCTCGCTGACTGACAGACTGGCTCCTCGTGTCCTCCGCAGTGCTCGATGCCCATGGCCTGGTGAAGGACTACAAGCGTGGCCGGGCCGTGGATGGCATCGATCTCGCCGTTCACGAAGGCGAACGAGTCGGTCTGCTCGGCCCCAACGGTGCCGGCAAGACGACGACGCTGCTGATGTGTCTCGGTGTCGTGCGACCGGATGCCGGGCAGGTCCGGCTGGTCGGTGAGCTCCTCCCGCGGCACCGGACAACGGCCATGCAACAGGTCGGCTTCGCTGCCGGTTACCTGCCGTTGGCCGAGCGCATGCGAGTCGGGGAATACCTGCGGCTGTTCGCCGGGATGTACGGCATGCGCAACTCCGCGCCGCTGATCACCGCCGGTCTCGAGCATTTCGGCATCGGGCACCTCGAGTCCGCCATGTCGACCGAGTTGTCCAGTGGCCAGCGCACCCTCGTCGGCATCGTGAAGGCCACCTTGCACCGCCCCCGCCTGCTCGTCCTCGACGAGCCGACCGCCTCGCTCGACCCCGACGTGTCCCTGCGCGTGCGCACCGGCCTGCAGGAGCTGTGTGAGAGCAGCGGCGCCGCGCTCCTGGTGACGAGCCACAACATGACCGAGGTCGAGCGGCTCTGCGAGCGCGTCATATTCGTCAGCGCCGGCCGCGTCGTCGCGAACGGCACCGTCGAAGAGGTCCAGGACCAATTCGGGCGCGCCGACCTCGAAGGCGTTTTCCTGCACCTCGCCGAGGAACGCGACCGGCTGCGCGACGAGGCCACGCACGAAGAGGGGAGGCCCGTGTCATGACCACCGCCGCCGTCCCCCCGATCGAGCTACGCACCGGAACGGCCGCCTCGGTGCAACGCATCCGCGCCGTGGCCTGGCGCCACGCCGTCGTGCTCCTGCGTAGTCCGCACCGCTATTTCGACGTGGCGCTGTGGCCCGCCGTCGACACGCTCCTGTTCGGCGCCATCGGTGCCTTCTTCGCCAAGAACTCCACGGTGGCGGGAGGCACGGCGCTGCGCTACCTGCTCATCGGCGTTGTGCTCTGGCACGTCGTCTACCAGGCCCAGATCAGCCTCTCCACCGGCTTCATGGAGGAGACCTGGTCGCGCAACGTTCTGTCCCTGGCGGTCACGCCCCTTGCCCCGTGGGAGTACATCGCCGGCGTGCTGCTCTTCGGCCTCGTCAAGATGGTCGTCGGCGTCGGTGGTGTCGTGGTGATCGCCGTTGCGGCGTACAAACTGGACCTTGGCACTTTGACCATCGGCATCGTGCCGATCGTCGTGCTCCTGCTCATCTGCGGCTACGCGATCGCCTTCGGCGTGATCGGCCTGATGCTGCGCTACGGCAGCGGGGCCGAGGCGTTCGCGTGGGGAATCCTGTTCGTGGTCATGCCGCTGTCGGGGGTCTTCTACCCGGTCACCGCGCTGCCCGGCGTCATCCAGCCGGTCAGCAACCTGCTGCCGACGACGTACCTGTTCAGCGCCGGGCGCACGCTGACCGAGACGGGCCATCTTCCGGGGCACACGATGCTGCTGGCGTGCCTCGCGACGATCGGCACCGCATCGCTCGCGGTGGCGTACTGCATGTGGATGATGCGGCTCTTCCGCCGCCGCGGGTACATCACGCGCTGGTCGTAGCCGGTCAGCTGGCCGCGCGGCGCGCCGATCGGATGTGGGCACTCGAAGCTTCGCCGGTGAGCATTTGCAGCACCGCGCTCTCGATCGCACCTTGCGTGGCCAATTGCCCGAAGGTCACATCGGCACCGAGGAGTTCGAGCGCCGGAGCGATGGTCACGCCGTCGGAAAAAAGATCGATCACCCGCGGATCAATGTACGAGGCTCTCGCCACGGCGGGCGTGTTGCCGAGGTAGTCGGCGACCTCCTTCACCGCCCGGGAGATGGCGCGCTTGCGGGCCGAGGGGGAGACCGCGGTTTCCTCGGAGACAGCGAGTGCCACCGACGCCAGCACGGTGGCGTTCCACGTCCGGAAGTCCTTGGCGGTGAAATCGCCGTCGAGGTACTGACGGATCGCCGCGTTGATCTCCGCGCTTTTGACGTCCGACCATTCGCCCGTCGGGAGGCGGTACGCGAGCAGCTCCTCACCGCCGCCACGTCGGCGCTTGAGCTGCTGCACGACAGCCAACACGTCCGGGTCGCCGATCGACTGGACGCGGTGCTTGCCACTTTTTGCCGTGTAGTCGAACGTGATCACGCCGCCCGAGATGCCCACGTGGTCCCGGCGGATGGTCGCCAGCCCGAATGTCTCGTTGGTTTCGGCGTACTCCTCGCTGCCGACGCGGAAAAAGCCCAGATCCAGCAAACGGACCGCGGCAGCGAGCACGCGTTCGCGCGTCAGGCCCGGCTGTTCGAGCAGCTCGGCGGTGCGAATGCGGGCACCCGGCAGTGCGCGTGCGAACTCGGTGATGCGTTCAAACTTCTCGCGGTCGCGGCGGGTCCGCCAGTCATCGTGGTAGAGGTACTGCCGCCGGCCGCGGGCGTCTGTCCCGATTGCCTGGATGTGGCCGTTCGGCCACGGGCAGATCCACACGTCCGTCCACGCGGGCGGAATGCGGAGGCGATCTATGCGCTCGAGCGTTGCGTCATCGAGGACATCTCGGCGGCCATCGGTTTCGACGTACCGGAATCCCCGCCCGTTCCGTCGCCGTGTGAGTCCCACTCCACACGGATCGGAGCGACGCAAGCGAACCATGCGGTCAGCCCTCGCCGCCGATGTCGTACA
>JAVEEB010000021.1 GCA_030840665.1 Frankiaceae bacterium
GTACACGACGTCCCCGAGGATGGGCCGCCCGTGCCAGGACTCGTCGTGCCACGTGTGAGCCGCGTCGTCGACCACCCGGCTCGGGCCGTGCACGCCGAGCGGTTGCCAGCGTGAGCGCGGGTCGGGCCGCGGGTCGCCGCCGTCGACGCTGAACGCGTAGTCCGTTCCGGCGCCGACCGTGGGCACCTCGAGCTGCCACCAGCCGCCGTCGCCGGACGCCATCGGGAGGCGGTCGGCCCCCAGCGCCAACGCCACGGACCGCGCCGTCGGCGCCCAGACACGGAAGCCGGTCACGAGGCGGTCTCGGCAATCAGCAACGCCAGCGGGAACGCCGCGAGCAACTCCGCCACCCGCCGCTCGCCGCCCGCCTCGAGCGCGCCCGTGAACACGTTGCGCCACAGACCCGCCGGCAGGTGCACCACGGTCTCGCCCCAGCCGATCCTCGCCACCCCCGCGACCAGCCGCGGTGCCAGCGTCACGGCCGAGCCGCCGCGCGCGAACGCCACCAGGTGCTTCGCTGCCGGCCCGTCGACCGGCAACGGCTCGTAGACCCCGGCGGCGCCGAACCAGTCCGGATGATCCCGGCGCACCCGCAACGTGCGCGCGGTGACGAGCACCTTCGCGTCGCCGGACGCGTCGATGACGGGCACACCGGCCAGTCCATCCACGGACAGCAACGCCGAGGAGCGTGCCGCGTAGTCGACCGCCCGACGGTTGTCCGGGTCGACCAGCGACAGGTCCCAGGATTCCGTGCACTGATAGACATCCGGGGCGCCGGGCATCGTCAGCTGCACCAGTTTCTGCGACAGCGCCGTGGCCCAGCCCAACGGACGCACGACGTCGACCAGGGCCGTCACCTCCGCCACGAACTGCTCGTCGGCCAGCACGCCGGTCAGGAAGTCACGGACCGCGTCGTCGTACGCCGGAACGGGGTCCGTCCACGACGTGTGCTGCTTCGCTTCCCGGCTGGCCTTCTCGGCGTACGCGATCGCACGTTCCGTGGAGATCGGCCACGCGCCGACGATCGTCTGGTACAGCAGGTATTCGAGGTTGCGGTCCGGGCCCGCGGGCGAGCGGTACTTGTCGTTGTGCGCGAACCACCCCGTCACTGCGTCGCCCCACTCACGCGGCAACTCGCTGAGCACGAACAGCCGGGCGCGCACGTCCTCGCTGCGCTTCGTGTCGTGCGTCGACAGGGTGGTCATCGCGGTGGGCCAGTCGCGTTGCCGGCGCACCATCGCGTCGTGGAAATCCGCCAGCGGCGCGCCGAACAGCCCCGGCTCGCCGCCGACCTCGTTGAGCGCCGCGAAGCGGTGGTAGCGGTAGAAGGCCGTGTCCTCGACGCCCTTGGCTGTCACCGGCCCCGTCGTCTGCCCGAAGCGACGGCGGAATTCGGCGGCCGCCGGGGTGCGCGGTGGGCTCAACAGGAGTTCGATGATCGTGTCGACCTCGTGCAAGCGGCGGTGGAGCGTCGCGCGCACGTGGTCGGCGGCCCGCTCGAGGACCTCGCGCGCCTCGGGCGCCACCGCGTCGTCCTCGAGGTAGGCGCGATACACCGGCATTCCGACCAGCACCTCGACGAGTGCCTCCCGCAGCCCCAGGTAGGTAAGGTCGCGGCCGGGGAACTGCGCCCGGCACGCGGCGACCAGCGCCTCATGCAACCGCTCGACTTCGGCCGCGAGCAGATCCGAGACCACGTTTCGCTTGGCGTCGATGATGACGGTCGCGATGTCGCCCGGCTCCCCGGTGAGTTGCACATACAGGTTCGTGAACGGCCCCTCGCCGTCCGGGTCGACGTACAGCTGCGTCACGTCGAGGAGTGCGTCGTAACCGGTCGTGCCGGCCGTCTCCCACGTGATCGGCAGGTCCTCGCCGTGCCCCAGGATCTTCTCCACGACGGTCCACGTGCCGCCCGATTGTTCGGCCAGCATGTGCAGGTAGAGCGCCGGGTCCGCGAGCCCGTCGGGGTGATCGATGCGCAGACCGTCGATCACGCCGCCGCGTACGAATGCGAGCAGCAGTGCGTGGGTCGCCGAGAACACCTCGGGGTCCTCCATGCGGAGCCCGACGAGAGTGTCGATGTCGAAGAAGCGCCGGTAGTTGAGCTCCTCGGAGGAGATGCGCCACGACGCCAGCCGGTAGTGCTGCGCGTCGAGCACGTCCCGTACGGAGCCGAGTTTTTCCGTGCCAGGGCTCAACGGGAAGACGTGGTCGAAGTACGCCAACCGCGGACCGTCCGGGTGCTCGACGATCGCGATCTCGTCCCGCTTCAGGCAGTCGTCCAGCGGGTCACCGAGGACCGCGAGGACGACCTTGCCCGGGTTGAGCCGGCTCGTCCAGTCGATGTCGAACCAGGCCGCGAACCGCGACTCCGGTCCGTGCAGCAACACGTCCCACCAGGCCGGGTTGAGGGTTGCCGGCACCGGCACCGCCATGTGGTTGGGCACCACGTCCACGATCTCGCCCATGCCGTGCGCGAGCCGTGCCGCATGCAACAGCGCATGCCCGTCCGGGCCGCCGAGCTCGCTCGACACGTGCCCGTGGTCGACGACGTCGTACCCGTGGGTCGACCCGGGCGCGGCCTGCAGGATCGGCGACAGGTACAGATGCGTGATGCCCAGTGCGTGCAGGTACGGAACGATGTCAGCAGCCTGCGCGAACGTGAAATCCTTCGTCATCTGCAGCCGGTACGTGGAAATCGGCGCCGGCATCAGTACAGCTTTCGCAGGACGACGATCGACCGGCCCTCGACGGTGCGGGTGGAGCCGGCCTTCGCGAGCTCGTCCTCCAACTCGGTCTCGAGGGGGGACGCCGTGTCGACCTCGACGCCCCAGTTGCCCGCGTACTCCTCGCTGGGGACAGTGAACTTCATGGGCTCGTGGTGCGCGTTGAACATCAGCAGGAACGAGTCGTCGACGACCCGCTCGCCGCGCTCGTCGACCGTCGCGATGCCCTGCCCGTTGAGGAAGACCTGCAGGGACTTGGCGGCCGCGTAGTCCCAGTCCTCGTCGGACATCTCGTCACCGGACGGCGTAAACCAGACGATGTCCGCGACGCCGCCGGAACCGCGCAGCGTGTGCCCCTCGAAGAAGCGCCGGCGCCGGAACACGGGATGCTCGTGGCGCAGCTTCGCCATCCGCGCCGTGAAGTCGAACAGGGCCCAGTTTTCCCGCGAGCGGTCCCAGTCGACCCACGTCAGCTCGTTGTCCTGGCAGTACGCGTTGTTGTTGCCCATCTGCGTGCGGCCCATCTCGTCCCCGTGCACGAGCATCGGCACGCCCTGGGACAGGAAGAGGGTCGCGATGAAGTTGCGCTTCTGCTGCTCGCGGAGCGCGATGACGTCGATGTCGTGGGTCTCGCCCTCCTCGCCGCAGTTCCACGAGCGGTTGTCGTCGGCGCCGTCGCGGCTGCCTTCGCCGTTCGCCTCGTTGTGTTTGTCGTTGTACGACACGAGATCTTCGAGCGTGAACCCGTCGTGCGCGGTGACGAAGTTGATGGACGCGTACGGCCGCCGCCCGCTCGACTCGTACAGGTCGGAGTAGCCGGTGAGCCGACCGGCGAACTCGCCGATCGTCGTGCCCTGCCCGCGCCAGAAGTCGCGCACCTCGTCGCGGTACTTGCCGTTCCATTCGGTCCACACCGGAGGAAAACCACCCACGTTGTAACCGTTTTCGCCGATGTCCCAAGGTTCGGCGATCAATTTCACCTGGCTGACGATCGGATCCTGCTGCACGAGGTCGAAGAACGCCGAGAGCCGATCGACCTCATGGAACTGACGGGCCAGCGAGCTCGCGAGATCGAAGCGGAATCCGTCGACGTGCATTTCGGTGACCCAGTACCGCAAGGAGTCCATGATCAGCTGGAGCACGTGCGGGTGCTTCATCAGCAGGCTGTTGCC
>JAVEEB010000051.1 GCA_030840665.1 Frankiaceae bacterium
ACCTTGGTGTTGTCGGCCATCCCGGTGCGGTGCAGCTGCTTGAGCACCGTCGGGAAGGCCTTCGGCGGGATCGAGAGGTAGAAGGCCGCGTTGCCGATGATGCCGTGCGAGTCCTCCAGCTCCTGGAGCGTCTTGTTCAGGTGGTCGAACGCCACGTCGTCGTCGAAGGAGCCCGGGACGAAGCGCGCGCCCTCCGCGATGCGTTCCCAGATGTCTTCACGCCACGGCGTGCGGCAACCGGACTTCGCCGCGTCGCGCGCGATGTTGACGAAATCCTCGTCGCCCCAGTCACGTCGCGCGAAGCCGACGAGCACGAAGCCCGGGGGCAGCAAGCCCCGGTTGCCGAGGTCGTACACGGCAGGAATCAGTTTCTTGCGGGCCAGGTCGCCGGTGATCCCGAAGACCACCAGTGCCGCCGGGTCCGGGACACGCGGTAGCCGCCTGTCCCGGGGATCCCGCAGCGGGTTGACCGGCCGCAGGGGGCTGACATCGCTCACGCCGAGATCCTCGCAGCCGCCAGCAGTTGGGCAATACCTGCCTTGCGATCCGTGAAGTGCAGGCGGACCGTCGGGCGATTGCGCGAGGTGAGCGCCCGCAGGTCGCCGAGCGCTTGGGCGAGTTGCAGCCGACCCAGGGAGTAGGGCTTGCCGGGCACCTCGACGTCCGTCGTGGTGGCGCCGGTGATCTGCAGGTAGACGCCGTTCTGCGGGCCGCCCTTGTGGTACTGGCCGGTGGAGTGCAGGAAGCGCGGGCCCCAGCCGAACGTGACCGGGTGCGAGATCCGCTCGTCGAAGGCGACACGGACCTCCGCGGCGGCCGCGTCGGCGATCCTGTCGAGGTAGGCCATCACGGCGACGTAGCCGTTGCCCGGCACGGCCGTGAGCAGGCGTTGCAGCGCCTCGGGCAGGGTGTCGACGCCGTCCAGCAGGTCGCCGTCGCCGTAGACGACGACCGCGCCGTCGGTGAACAGCGGCGAGCCCTCGGGCAGCTCGCCCGACCCTGCCTCTTCGAGCACCGCCGCCGTGTTGGCCTTCGACTCGGACACGTTCGGCTGGTTGAACGGGTCGATCCCGATCGCCCAGCTGGCGATGGCGGTGGCGTACTCCCAGAGCAGGAACTGCGCGCCGAGGGGACCGCTCACGGCGGTGCCGGTGCCCTTGATCGGCGCGTCACCGGAGACGGGGCCCAAGACGACGCGGTGCACATCGGCGGCCTCTTCGAAACCGGGGCCGTCGATGCGTTCCAGGACGACGGGAAGCAGGCCCTTGCCGTCCTTGCCTGTCGACTCCGCGACGAGCTGCTCGGCCCAGTCGCCGAAGCCGACGATGCCGGACCCGCCGTCCGCGATCACGACCTTGTCGTGACCCGCCATGCCGGCCCCACCGAGAGCGGCGCCGAGCAGCAGGCCCGGGTTGTCGTCGTCGGCCAGGGTCGCGAGGACCGCCGCGGCGTCCGCCAGGAGCTGGGCGACGTCGACGCCGGCCAGCGCCGAGGGCACCAGCCCGAAGGCGGACAGCGCGCTGTAGCGGCCGCCGATGTTCGGGTCGGCCAGGAACACGCGGTAGCCCGCCTCCCGCGCCGACTTGTCGAGTGGCGAGTCCGGGTCGGTGACGATGATGATGCGCTCGAGCGGGTCGATGCCCGCGTCGCGGAACGCCTTCTCGAAGACCCGCCGGTGGCTGTCGGTCTCGATGGTGCCGCCGCTCTTGCTCGACACGACGAGCACCGAGCGGTCCAGGTCGACCATCGCCGCGGCGACCTGGCCGGGGTCGGTCGTGTCGACGACGACGAGCGGCACGCCGGCGGTCAGCGTGATGACCTCGGGAGCAAGCGACGAGCCGCCCATGCCGGACAGGACGACGCGGTCCACGCCCTTGGCGGACAGGTCGGCCGCGAGCGCCGTCAGTGCGTGCAGCAGCGGGGTCGACTTCTCGACGACGTCGAGCCAGCCGAGCCGAATGCTCGCCTCGGCGGACGCATCCGCGCCCCACAGCGTCGAGTCCTTGCTGAGCAGTGACTTGGCGACGCCCGCGTTCACGGCGCGCTCCAGGACGGTCTGCGCCGGGGCGGTGATCGCCGGACCCTGAACCGTGACGGTGACGCCGCCGCCGGAGGCTTGCATGGACTCGCTCACTGAGACGTCCCCTTCGATTCGAGCTGCTCGGCCATGCGCTCGCCGAGATTCGCCCACGATTGTTCGAACTTCTGGACCGCTTCGACTTCGAGCAGCTCGGTCACCTCGACGAACGAGATGCCCAGCTTGTCGAGGTCCGCGACGACCGCACGGGCGTCGTCGTAGGTGCCGCTGACCGTGTCGCCCTTGAAGACGCCGTGGTCGGCGACGGCGTTGAGTGTCGGCTCGGGCATCGTGTTGACGGTGCCGGGCGCGACGAGCTGCAGCACGTACTGCGTGTCGTCGTACGCGGGATCCTTCACGCCTGTCGAGGCCCACAGCGGGCGCTGCGGACGCGCACCGGCGGCCTCGAGGGCCTTCCAGCGGTCCGAGCTGAAGATCTCTTCATAGGCCTCGTACGCCAAACGGGCGTTGGCGATCGCCGCCTTTCCGCGCACCGCCTTCGCCTCCGCGGTGCCGAGCTTGTCGAGCCGCTTGTCGATCTCGGTGTCCACACGCGAGACGAAGAAGGACGCGACGGACGTGATGCCGTGCAGGTCCTTGCCGGCGGCCTTGGCGCGTTCGAGGCCGCCGAGGTACGCGTTCATCACGTCGGTGTAGCGCGTGAGGGAGAAGATCAGCGTGACGTTGACGCTGATGCCTTCGGCGAGGGTGTCCTCGATCGCCTGGATGCCCTCGCGCGTTGCCGGGATCTTGATGAACAAGTTGGGCCGATCCACCAACCACCACAGGGCTTTTGCCTCGGCGGTCGTCGTGTCGGTGTCGTGCGCGAGGCGAGGGTCGACCTCGATGGAGACGCGGCCGTCGAGCCCGTCGCTGCCGTCGTACACGGGCTTCAGGACGTCACAGGCCCAACGCACGTCGTACGTCGTGACGGAGCGCACGGCCTCGTCGACGCCGAGCTTGCGCAGCGACAGGTCGCGGACCTGGTCGTCGTACGCGTCGCCTTCGCTCAATGCCTTCTCGAAGATGGACGGGTTCGTGGTGACCCCGACGACGTGCTTGTCCTTGACGAGCTCAGCGAGATTTCCCGTGCGCAGGCGATCGCGCGACAGGTCGTCCAACCAGATGGCGACGCCGGCTTCGGAGAGCTGGCTGAGGATTTCGGACATGTGCGCTTCTCTCTTGTCTGTCTGCGTGTCTGTAACGACGGTGGGCGCCCCGTCAATTTCCCGTTGTGCTGCCCTTCGTCGCACCCACCTTGGAGATGCTCGAGCGGACGGCGGCGACAACCCGGTCGGGCGTGAGGCCGAACTGCTCGAAGAGGATGGGAGCGGGCGCGCTTGCGCCGTAGTGGTCGAGGCCGAGCATCTCGCCGTGGTCGCCCACGAACTCGCGCCAGCCCATCGTCACCGCCGCCTCGACGGACGCTCGTACCAGGACGTCCGGAGGCAGCACGAGCTGCTGGTAGGACTGCTCCTGCGCACGGAACCACTCGACGCACGGCATGGAGACGACCCGGGTGGGCGTGCCCTGCTCCTCGAGGATCAGCCGTGCGGCCATGGCGATCGAGACCTCCGATCCGGTCGCGATGATGATGGCTTCCGGACGGCCGGAGCCCGCGTCGGCGAGGATGTAGCCACCCTTGGCCACGCCTTCCGCGGACGCGTAGACGCTGCGGTCGACGATCGGCAGGTTCTGCCGGCTGAGGATGAGACCCGCGGGCCGGTCGGACTGTTCGAGGATGGTGCGCCAGGCGACGACCGTCTCGTTGGCGTCCGCGGGTCGCACGATGTCCAGGCCGGGGATCGCGCGCAGCGCCGCCAGGTGCTCGATCGGCTGGTGGGTGGGGCCGTCCTCGCCGAGTCCGATGGAGTCGTGCGTCCAGACGTACGTGACGGGCAGCTTCATGATCGCCGCCAGCCGGACCGCGCCGCGCATGTAGTCGCTGAAGGTCAGGAACGTGCCGCCGTACGGGCGCGTCCCGCCGTGCAGGGCGATGCCGTTGAGGATCGCGCCCATGGCGTGCTCGCGGATGCCGAAGTGCAGCACGCGGCCGTAGGGCCCGCCGGTGAAGGCCTTGGTCTGCCGGTCCTCCGGGAGGAACGACGGCTGGCCTTCGGGAGTCGTGTTGTTGCTCTCCGCCAGGTCGGCCGACCCGCCCCACAGTTCGGGCAGCAGGGGCGCGATGGCGGTCAGGACCTTGCCCGACGCGGCGCGCGTCGCGATGCCCTTCTCGCTCGGCTCGAACGTCGGCAGCGCCGACTCCCAGCCCGCCGGCAACTTGCGCTCACGCATCCGCTCCAGGAGCTCGAGCGCCTCGGGGTTCGCACTCGACCAGGCGTCGTACGACGGCCGCCAGGCGGCATGCAGCGCCTGCCCTCGCGCGACGACGTCACGCGCATGCCCGAGGACCTCGTCCGGCACGTCGAAGCTCTTGGTCGGGTCCATGCCCATTGCGGTCTTGGTCGCGGCGACCTCGTCGGCGCCGAGTGCAGAACCGTGCGCCTTGCCCGTGCCCTGCTTGTTGGGAGCCGGGTAGCCGATGATCGTGCGCAGGGCGATGAACGAGGGGCGATTCGTCTCGGCGCGCGCCGCGACGAAGGCGTCGTACAAGGCCTGCACGTTCTCCTCGTACTGCCCGTCGTCGGACAGCCAGTTGACCCGCTGGACGTGCCAACCGTAGGCCTCGTAGCGCGCGACGACGTCCTCGGTGAAGGCGATGTTGGTGTCGTCCTCGATCGAGATGTGGTTGTCGTCCCAGAGCATGACCAGGTTGCCCAGCCGCTGCGTGCCGGCGATGGATGACGCCTCGCCGCTCACGCCCTCCTGCAGGTCGCCGTCGGAGGAGAAGCACCAGATGGTGTGGTCGAACGGGCTCTCGCCGGGCGCCGCGTCGGGGTCGTAGAGCCCGCGCTCGCGGCGGGCGGCCATCGCCATGCCGACGGCGTTCGCGACGCCCTGGCCGAGCGGGCCCGTCGTCGTCTCCACGCCGAGCGTGTGGCCGTGCTCCGGGTGACCGGGGGTCAGGCTGCCCCATTGGCGCAGGTGGCTGATGTCCTCGAGGGTCAGCCCGTAGCCGGACAGGTACA
>JAVEEB010000099.1 GCA_030840665.1 Frankiaceae bacterium
TCATCGACTACCGCGACAGGCGCGTTGCCGAGCTGGGTGTCGAGCTCGTCGTGGCGAGCGTGCAGGAGTCGATCGACACCGGGCGGATCCGCGAGATCCCGGGCCAGTCCCGCAACCCGCTGCAGACCGTGTCGCTGCTCGACGGCATCGAAAAAGGCAAGTACGACGCCGTTTTCGGCGGCGGCCGCCGCGACGAGGAGAAGGCCCGCGCGAAGGAACGCGTCTTCTCCCTGCGCGACGAGTTCGGGCAGTGGGACCCACGCAACCAGCGCCCGGAACTGTGGGACCTCTACAACGGCAAGCACCGCGCCGGCGAACACTTCCGGGTGTTCCCCATCTCGAACTGGACCGAGATGGACGTGTGGGCCTACATCCGCCGCGAGCGGATCGAAGTGCCGTCCATCTACTTCGCGCATCAGCGTGAGGTCTACCTGCGCGACGGCATGTGGCTGTGGAAGTCGCCCGAGTTCCCGCCGAAGACGGGCGAAACGGTCGTGACGAAGACTGTTCGCTTCCGCACGGTCGGCGACATCTCCTGCACCGGCGCCGTGGTGAGCGACGCTGCGACGCTGGACGCGATCGTGGCCGAGACCGCCGCGTCGACGCTGACCGAACGCGGCGCCACGCGCGCCGACGACCGCGCCTCCGAGGCGGCCATGGAAGACCGCAAGCGCGAAGGTTATTTCTGATGAGTGGGCTCAGCTAACAATGGACCTGTTGCGCATCGCCACCGCCGGCTCCGTCGACGACGGCAAGTCGACCCTGATCGGGCGACTTCTCTATGACAGCAAGGCGATCCTGGCCGACACCCTTGACGCCATCAACCGCACGTCGAAGTCGCGCGGCTTCGAAGGCCCCGACCTCGCACTGCTCACCGACGGGCTTCGCGCCGAACGCGAGCAGGGCATCACGATCGACGTCGCCTACCGCTACTTCGCGACGCCGGAGCGCGCCTTCATCCTCGCGGACACGCCGGGCCACGTGCAGTACACGCGCAATATGGTCACGGGCGCCTCGACCGCGGAACTCGCCATCGTCCTGGTCGACGCCCGCAACGGGATCGTCGAGCAGTCCCGCCGGCACGCGGCGATCGCGGCGCTGCTGCGCGTCCCGCACGTCGTCGTGGCGATCAACAAGATGGACCTCGTCGGCTTCGACAAGGCCGTGTACGACGCGATCAAGACCGAGTTCACAGCGCTGGCCGCCGAGCTCGGCCTGCCCGACGTCGTGACGATCCCCGTATCGGCGCTCAACGGCGACAACGTCGTGGAGCTGTCCGAGAACACGCCTTGGTACGAGGGGCTGCCGCTCCTGCGTCACCTCGAATCGGTGCCGACCGCGAGTGCGCCGGCCGTCGGCGCGCGATTCCCCGTGCAGTACGTCATCCGGCCACAGACGACCGAACACCCCGATTATCGAGGGTACGCAGGAAAGTTGGAGGCCGGCACGTTGCGCGTCGGCGACGACGTCGTCGTACTCCCGTCGGGTCTGACCACGACTGTCAGCGGCATCGACACGTTCGACGGCCCGCGCGACGCGGCGGTGCTCGGCGACTCCGTCACCGTCCTGCTGGCGGACGACGTGGACGTGTCCCGGGGCGACATGATCGCCTCTGCCGCGCAACAACCCTTGGTGGTCAAGGAGTTCACGGCCAACGTGTGCTGGCTGTCCGACGACCTCGCGCTGCGCGCCGGGGCACGCTTCCTGCTCAAGCACACGACGCGGTCGACGAAGGCCATCGTGTCGGAGCTGATCTCACGGCTCGATGTCGAGACGCTGTCGCACGGCGAGGAGGCGACCGAGCTGGGCCTCAACGACCTCGGCCGCGTGCGGCTCAAAGTCGCGCAGCCGCTGGCGGTCGACACCTACCGTGACTCGCGCGGCACCGGCGCTTTCATCCTGATCGACGAGCTCACGGGCGCCACTGTCGGCGCCGGCATGGTCGACGGGTAGCGAGCGCAGTCGGGCGAGCGGTGCAGCGAAAGTGGTCACCGGCGACCAGTTCCGCTGCACAGAGGTCGCCGGTCAGGGCTCCGACGCGGCGACGAAGGCGACGATCCGTCGTACGACCTCGGGGTCCGCGAGGATCCGGCTGTGCCCCAGCCCCGACGTGACCACGAGCTCCGCCTGCTCGCCGTACGCCGCCTGCGTCCGCCGCGCCTGGGCCAACGCCACCGTCGGGTCGGCGTCGTCGTGCAGGAGCAGGATCGGCACGCTCACCAGTTCCGGGCGATCGTCGGCCGACAGGGCCGACCACACGTCGGTCAGTGGCAGCAGCGCCTTCTCGACGCGCCGGCGCACATCGGCCCGCACGGACGGCAGCAGCCGCATCCGCCGGGCGAACTCGTCCGCCGCGTAGTCGAACCGGCACGGTCCCGCGACACCGACGAGGCAGCCCGCCCTGACGCCGGACTTCACGGCGTAGAAGCCGGCGGGAACACCGAAGGAGTGGCCGACGATTCCCGCCAGGGGACCCCACCGCTCGTCCACGTAGGCCGCAACAGCCCCGTAGAACGGGATCGAGTTGCCGCGGCTCGCCGCATCGCCGTGCCCCGGCGCATCAAAGGAGATCGGGCTGAAGCCGGCGTCGAGCAGCGGTTGCACGAGCGGAGCGACCCGCGAGCCCCGCGACTCCCAGCCGTGGAGGAACAGCACCGGCCGTACGCCGTCGCCCCAGGCGTAGATCACAATCGCCTTGCCGCCCACGTGCACCGCTTCGACCGTGGCCGCACGGTGCGTGTCCACCTCGTGGGGCCGCACCGCGACGCGGCGCAGCGGATGGCGAAACAACTCGAACGCGACGCGTCCCGCAGCCCGCGGTGCAACGAGCGAGAGCAGCCAGACGCCGCGGCGCATCGCCGTCATCACCGCGCTCATGCGGACCAGCATGCCGCAGAGCAGGATGGCCACACGAAACGATCTCAACGTCACATGCACCTGGGGGCCTGAATGCAAGAGAATCTGCTGAACGAGCCGGCGATCGTCGTCGCCCAGCTCGGCAAGTTCATGTCGCAGTTCGCCGACTACGAGCTCTACCGTCCGGACGGCACGCCGCTCGGTGCCGTCTCCGAGGAACAGACCCTCGGCGGCATGTTCTCGCGCAAACTCTCAACCCTGCGCTTCGTCATGACCGACACGGCGGGAGCAAAGGTCGCGACCATCGAGAAGCCGGGCGCGTTCGGGGTCTC
>JAVEEB010000110.1 GCA_030840665.1 Frankiaceae bacterium
GACCTCGACCCGCACCTCCGACGGCACGACTTCATCCACGATACCGAACGCGCGCGTCGCTCTCCTCGTGCTCGCAGCGGCGGGGCTGGAGGCGGTCCTCGCGATCGTTGTCGCCGGCGCTTCACGAAGCGGCCACAGCCTCCCGTGGCTGGCCATCGGAGCCGTGACGCTCGTGGTGGCCGTCTTCACGCGCGCGGCGTTCTCGGTGATGTCCGCGCAGCTGGCCAAGCGCCTCGAGCACATCACGGCCGTCCTCACCGCCGTCAACGACGGCGACCTGTCGGCGTCCACGCGGTCAACTCGGGACGACGACCTCGGCGACGTCGAGCGGGCCGTGGATCTCGTCATCGAGCGGATGCGCTCCGTCATCGGCACCCTGCAGCAGGGTTTGCAGACCTTCCACGACGGGCGCGTTGCCGTCGCCACGAACAACAAATGGATGCTCGAGACGGCGGAACTCAGCGCCGGGCAGGCCTACGACGCGGGCGTCGCCGCCGCACAGGTCTCCGACAGCGTGCACATCGTCGCGGCGTCGACGGAGGAGCTCGTCGCGACCGTCAACGAGATTGCGCGGCACGCGACCCTGGCCGCCGACATCGCGTACACGGCCGTCAACCAGACGCAGGTCGCCGACCAGGGCGTGCGCGCCCTGAGTGACGCGTTCCAGCGGGTGGACGACATCGCGAACGTCATCACGACGATCGCCGCGCAGACGCACCTCTTGGCGCTCAACGCGTCCATCGAGGCCGCCCGAGCCGGTGATGCTGGTCTCGGCTTTGCGGTCGTCGCCATCGAGGTCAAGGAGCTCTCGAAGGCCACGGCCGAGGCAACGGAACAGGTCCGCGCGATCGTGTCCGGCATTCACGAAGGCTCAGAGCGTGCCTCCCGTGCGATCAACGAGATCACGAGCACGATGGCGCGCATTCAGGAGAGCACGTCGTCCATCGCGTCGGCCGTCACAGAGCAGACCGCGACCACGCGCGAGATCGGCCGCGTGTCTGCGATCGCCGCGCAGGGCGCTTTCGACATCACCGGTCGCGTGTCCGCGGTGCACAGCCGCGCGCGGGAAGTCGCGTACAGCGGAGCGGGCAACGACGCGACCCGGAGCAAGGATTTCGCGACGCTCGAACGCACCTTCCGGGCGGCGGTCAGCCCGTTCGATGTCGGCGACTTCGTCGCCACCTTCGATGAGGGCGAAGAAGTCCATGTCGACCAGGCCGTCGTCAACGAACGCGGTACGACGACCGTCGACGGCGTGACCCGGGTGCTGCACAACGTGCTCGGCAGCGGGCTGTTCGAGTGGAACTACGAGGGATCGTGGCTGCACGGCGACGGTTACGACGGCGATGACAGCGGCGACTCGTACAGCAGCGTCACCGGCGACTCGCTCGCGATCCGGTTCACGGGAACGAACATCACGTTCGTCGGTACGCACGACCAGCAACAGGGCATCGCCGAGGTCTGGATCGACGACTCGCCCCCTGTCCTTGTGGACTTTTACAGCACCGCGCGCGGGCAGGCCGTCCTGTACGACAGCGGCGAGTTGTCTCAAGGTGAGCACACGTTCCACCTCAAGGTCGCCGGCAAGAAGCACGCGGATTCCCGCTACTTCTGGGTCGCGACTGCGCGGGTGGACATCACCCTCTAGGTCTCTACTGGCCGACGGCGCCGTCGATGCGTTCGCGAAGAAGATCCGCGTGGCCGTTGTGGCGGGCGTACTCCTCGATCATGTGCACGAGCACCCACCGCAGGGACATCGGGCCGCGCCACTTCTCGACACCGGTCACCGAGAGATCGGGCGCCGACGCGGTGAATTGATCGGCGTACGCGACCTCCTTCTCCCACGCCGCCCACGCATCCGCGAGGTGCGCCGCATCCCCAATGACCCCATCGAAGGCCTCGTCCCGGTTGTCCGGCGTGCGGAACGGCTGCGGCGCGTCGTCGCCGCTGAGGACGGTACGGAACCACCCGAGCTCGACATCGGCCATGTGTCGGATGAGACCGAGTAATGACATGGAGGAGGGTTCGACGGCGCGCCGCGCCAGTTGCTCGGGAGTCAGCCCGGCACATTTGAGCCGGAAGGTGTCGCGCTGGAAGGTCAGGAAGCCGGCGAGCGTCGAGCGTTCGTCGCCGACGTACGGCGCATCGACGCGAGGGTCCTCGTGTTCAGGCAAGAACATCTCGGGCATTCGGCGATTCTAGAGACGCGCGGCGGGGCTCTCAGAAACATCCCGCTCAGCCCCCACATCGTGAGGTCGTTGCTGGAGGTCTGCTCGGTCCTGGTAGCGGACCCCAGGGGTAGCGCGACGGCCCAAGTACCACTAATATTGGTAGTTCATTACAACTATTATTGGCAGTCGAGGTTATCAATGGTTGGAACCTACCTCCCCCGCCTCGTAGATGATCAGCTCGCCCGCGGCCTGCGGTCGGCAGGCGCTGTCGTCCTCGAGGGCCCCAAAGCTTGCGGCAAGACGACTACGGCGCGTGAGCAGGCCGCAAGCGTCGTTCGTCTCGACACGTCAGCCCCATTG
>JAVEEB010000115.1 GCA_030840665.1 Frankiaceae bacterium
GTCGAGGCGACGACCATCCCGGGCGACAAACTCTGCCGCGCGTGCTTCGACGGCAACTACCCCATCGCGCTCCCTGAGCCAGAGCTGTTGGGCAAGCATCTTCTCGAGGGAATCGCGCGCGGTGTCGCGTCGCAGCCCACCGACCCGGACGGGATCACACGAATGCTGACTGCTGGTGGCGCCGAAGACGCGTTGAGCCGCCCATGACGACGCCCATCACCACCCCCGGGCAAGGCGCGACGTACGCGTCGGCCGGCGTCGACATCGAGGCCGGCGATCGCGCCGTCGAGCTGATGAAGGCCAAGGTGAAGAAGGCGACGCGACCGGAGGTCGTCGGCGACCTCGGTGGCTTCGCCGGCCTGTTCGCCGTCGATTTCTCCAGGTACGCCAAGCCGCTCCTCGCCTCCTCCACGGATGGCGTCGGGACGAAGCTGCTCATCGCGCAGGCGATGGACCGGCACGACACGATCGGCCAGGACCTCGTGGGCATGGTGGTCGACGACCTCGTCGTGTGCGGCGCCGAGCCCCTGTTCATGCAGGACTACATCTCGTGCGGCCGCGTGGTGCCCGAGCGGATGGCGGAGATCGTCGGCGGCATCGCCGAGGGTTGCCGCATCGCGGGGTGCGCCCTCGTCGGTGGCGAGACCGCCGAACACCCGGGCGTCATGGAGCCGGACGAGTACGACGTCGCCGGTTGCGGCGTGGGCATCGTCGACGCCGACAAGGTCCTCGGGGCGCACCGCATCGTGGAGGGTGACACCGTCATCTGCATGGCCTCGACCGGCCTGCACTCCAACGGTTACTCGCTCGCCCGCCACGTCCTGCTCAACATGGCGCGGCTGCCGCTGACGGCGGAGCTCGAGGAGCTGGGTGGCAAGTCCCTCGGCGACGAACTTCTCACGCCGACCCGCATCTACGCGCGTGACTGCCTGGCGTTGATCGCCGACTCCGAGGTGCACGCGTTCTCGCACATCACCGGCGGCGGCCTGGCGGCGAACCTGGCGCGCGTGCTGCCCGACCACCTCGACGCGGTCGTGGATCGTGGGACGTGGAAGTTGCCGGCGATCTTCGGTTTGATCGCGGATCGTGGGCGCGTGGTCCAGGACGAGATGGAACGCACGTTCAACATGGGCGTCGGCATGGTGGCGGTCGTCGCCGAAGCCGACTGCGAGCGGGCGCTCGCCGTGCTGATGAACCGCAAAATCCCGGCCTGGGTCGGTGGCCGCATCGTGGCCGGCAGCGGCAGCACGGTGATGACCGGGGAGTACGCGCCTTCCTAGGGGCTCAGGCCTAGGGGCTCAGGCCGCGTGCACCGCCCAGGCTGTGTCGGCGCGCTCGTCTGCGTACAGCTGGCGCGAATCCGGCGCCTCTCCGAAAAGGTCCAGCAATAGCGTGATCGGTACCCGTGCTTCCAGCATGTCCATGGTCGACATCTCGCGTCTCCGTCCGTTGTTGTAATAGTCATATCGGACTATTCGGGACAGACGTAGAGGGCCGAACGAGTGACGCCACGGGAATCCGGCCACCGAGGTCCCCGGGTGACGTTCCCGGTCGTACCGGTCGTACCGGTCGTACTAGTCGTCTTCGTCGTCTTCGAGATCGTCGAAGTCGTCGTCGTCGAGGTCCTCGGAGGAGTCCGCGACGGGACCCGCGGCGGGCGCTGAGCCCGGCACGGTCAATTCAGCGCGCAGACGTTCGAGGTCGGTGCCACCGGAGCTGTATTTGAGCTCGCGGGCGACCTTCGTCTGCTTGGCCTTCGCGCGGCCGCGCCCCATGGTCAGACCCCCTTGAAACGAGGCTTCATGCCCCGACCGTCGCAGGTCACAAGAATAGCGACGGTTCTGCCGCCGCTGTGTCCACGGTACCGGTTTTCGTTCGTCAGCGTGCAGACACCCGGCGTGCAACCATGAGCACGTGACCCCGTACGCGGCCTATCTGCGTGTCTACGAGCCGCTCGCCGCTTTCCCCGAGCCGTCCCGGCACGTCTGGGCGGCGTACGCGGACGGAGCGCGCGACCGGGCCGCGGCCCTCGACGCCGAGCACCAGCTGAGCCGGACGACCTTGCTCGCGGCTCCGCCCGTCCCCTTGAAGCCGCCCGTCGACGCCTACGTGATGCGGGTCAACGGGGATCCGTTCATCTGCCCGGCTCAGCTGGACGTCCGCTCGTGGCAGGCGTTGGGGGAGTTCCGGACGGCCCTCCCCGACCCGATTGCGGACGCTTTCGTGCCTCGCGCCGCGGCGGAGCGTGCCGCTGAAGATCTGGAGAAGTGGTACGTCGACGAGCCCGACCCGCGGGTCCACATCCGCACCTCCACGTGGCACGTGCCGCCGCCGTGGTTCACGCCGTTCGAGCAGGACGAGCGGGAGATGTACCTCGGGGGTGACGATTCGCTCGGCCAGCGCCGCTGCGTCTTCCGGACGAGGATGTCGCCCGCACGCCGCCGGACCGCGAAGACCCTCGCGATCGTCAGGCGTTCCTTCGGCGTGGGCGACGCGACGGCCGATCTCGAGGAGATCGGGCGCTGGCTGGAGGAGTTCCATCCGCACTCGTGGGTCGAGCTCGACTACGGCGGCCTGGTGTCTTTGCTCAGTGACGAGTCGATGCGGGACGACAGGTCCGCGGAGTTGCTGGGAAGCTCGGTGGCCTTACTCGCCGACGGCGAGCTGGACACCGCGATGAGCGTGTTCGCCACCGTCGTGAACTGGTGGCGCCGGGTGCAGGGCCTCGAGCACGCCAACTGACTGCACGAATGATCATCCCCGGACTAGTCTTTTGATCTCAAATATGGCCCATCTTGGCCATTTCGGACATCCAGGGCATCCGGCACGATGGGGGAGGCCGGGGGACCGGCAAGGTCCCCGGGAGGAAAATCATGACCACACGCACTGCTGACAGTGAGCCGTTGCTGACGCCCGCCGAGGTCGCCGGCATGTTCCGCGTCGACCCGAAGACGGTTACGCGCTGGGCAAAGGCCGGCAAGCTCACCTCGATTCGCACGCTCGGCGGCCACCGCCGCTACCGCGCGGACGAGGTCCGGGTGCTCCTGGAGGGCATTCCGACGCAGCGCGCGGCAGACTGACACCGGTGCGGCGCTTCAGCCGCACTTGACGAGCACCACCTGCCGGACGCCGTTTCGTGCGTCGGCCGGTGGACCATGAGGAGCTCACGCGTGTCTGCCGGACTCAAGCAACGCCTCCACGACGACCTGACGACGGCGATGAAGGCGCGCGATGAGCTGCGCACGGCATCCTTGCGGATGGCGCTGACCGCGCTCACCAACGAGGAAGTCGCCGGCAAGCAGGCGCGCGAGCTCAGCGACGAGGACGTCGTCGCCGTCCTGCGCCGCGAGGTCAAGAAGCGCACGGAGGCTGCGGAAGCCTTTGCGGGCGGGGGCCGGGAAGCGAGCGCGGACCGGGAGCGTGCGGAGCGCGAAGTGCTGGCCGCCTACCTGCCCGCGGAAATGTCCGAGGCTGACCTCAACGAGCTCGTCGAGGCGGCCGTCGCGGAATCGGGCGCGACCACCCCGGGTCAGATGGGCCAGGTCATGAAGCTGCTCACCCCGAAGGTCGCCGGTCGGGCTGAGGGTGGCCGCGTGGCCGCGGCCGTCCGTCAGCGGCTGGCGCAATCAGCTCCATAGAGCGCGCGGCGCCGCGCCGGCCCTGAGGTCGAGCGCGGCGCCGTCAGCCTTGCTATCAGGCGATCGCGTCCTCACCGTGGTAGGTCAGTTCGGTGCGGTCCTTCTTCGTGGCCGTCAGGGAT
>JAVEEB010000151.1 GCA_030840665.1 Frankiaceae bacterium
CGGGTGACCGCACGACCGAGGGCGCGTCGGGTGCGGCGTACCTGAAGAAGCACGGCATCCCCGACAGCGCCCTGGTGCCGGTGCCGACGGGCACCAACACCTACCGCAGCCTGCAGGCCGCGCACGACCTCATGAAGCGCAACGGCTGGACGAGCGCGGTCATCGTGACCGACCCGTGGCACGCCTTGCGCGCGCGGACGATGGCCAATGATCTGGGCATCGACGCGCACGTGTCGCCCGTGACGACCGGCCCCGTTGTGCAGACACGCAAGACCGAGCTGCGCTACATCACCCGGGAAACGGCCGCCTTCCTCTGCTACTCGCTGTTCGGCGACCGCTGCGAGAAGGGGGCCTCCGCCGCATGAGCCCCGTCGGCTACACGGAAGGCGACGTAGCCCGCCTCGTGCACGAGCCCGCGAAGAGCACCGACGTGCGCCGCTCGCCCTTCGAACGCGACCGCGCCCGCGTCCTGCACAGCGCCGCTCTGCGTCGACTGGCGGGCAAGACGCAAGTGGTAGGCGTCGGGGAGGACGACTTTCCTCGTACACGACTCACGCACTCCCTCGAGTGCGCGCAGATCGGGCGCGGCCTCGCTGAAGGCGTGGGCGCCGACCCCGACGTCGTCGACGCCGCCTGCCTCGCGCACGACCTGGGCCACCCGCCGTTCGGGCACAACGGCGAGGAGGCACTCGACGAGGCGGCGACGGCCTGCGGCGGTTTCGAGGGCAACGCACAGAGCTTGCGCATCCTGGTGCGCCTGGAGGCGAAAACCCTCGATGACGAGGGCAATCCCGCGGGGCTCAACCTCACGCGGGCGACGCTGGACGCGTCGACGAAGTACCCGTGGGTGCGGCGCGGCAACGAACGCAAGTACGGCGTGTACGCCGACGACGTCGCCGCGTTCACCTGGTTGCGGGCCGGCGCGGGTCCCGGCGACGGGCGGCGATGTATCGAAGCCCAGTTGATGGATTGGGCGGATGACGTCGCCTACTCCGTCCATGACCTCGAGGACGGGCTGCACGCGGAACACGTGCGACTGGAGACGTTCCGAGATCACGATGAGCGCGTCGCCGTGTGCGAGACGGCCGCGGCGCTCTACAGCGGGCGGCCCGTCGACGAGCTGGTCCGGGTCTTCGATGACCTGCTGGCGTTGCCCTTTTGGCCGACGCTCTACGACGGGAGCCCGCGCGCGCTGGTGGCGTTGAAGCGACTGACGAGTGAGTTCATCGCGCGGTTCAGCGTCGCGGCGGTGAGCGCGACGCGGGAGGCGTACGGCGACGGGCCCCTGACGCGCTACGCCGCCGACCTTGTCGTCCCCGCTGACATCCGCGCCGAATGCGCGCTGCTGAAGGCGGTCACCGCGCACTACGTGATGTCCCGCGCCGACCTTCTGGCCGTCCACGAGGAACAACGAGCGGTCATCGGCGAGCTCGTGCCCGCCCTCGCCGACAGGGGGGCGGAGTTCCTGTCGCCGGCGCTCGCCCCGGCGTGGCACGCCGCGTCGACGGACGCAGACCGCCTGCGGGTCGTCGTTGACCAGGTCGCCTCGCTGACCGACGCTTCGGCGCGGGCCTGGCATGCGCGCCTTCGTTAAAAGCCCATAAGGGCGTTTGCTCCGGGTTTACGCGTCTCGGCACGCGCGGCGTCCCCTCGCCGTAGGCTGCGGCCATGGTGCACACGCTCGACGCCTACGAGCTGCGGGCCTTGTTCGAGCACATGCTCGACGGGGTCCTCTTCACCCATCCCGATGGCACGATCCTGGCAGCGAACCCCGCCGCCTGTTCGCTCCTGCACGCCACGGAGGAAGAGGTGTGCGCGGCCGGCCGGGGTGCTCTGACGGACCCCACGGACGAACGCTGGCCCGCGCTGGTGGCGGAGCGGGCGCGCCTCGGACGCGCGCACGGCCGGGCGAGGATGCGCCGCGTTCACGACGGGTCGACATTCGAATGCGAGATGTCGTCGTCGATCTTCTGGACCCGTGATGGGCAAGAGCACGCCTGCGTGGTCCTGCGGGACGTCACGGCCGAGGAGAGGCTGGTTTCCGAGCTCCTGAGAGCTGAGCGGCAATGGCGGCTGACCGTGGATCATGCGGCAACGGGGATCGCGCTCGTGAAGCTGGACGGTCAGTGGCTGCACGTCAATCCCGCCCTCTGCCGCATCGTGGGGTACAGCGAATCGGAACTGCTGAGCCGCACGTTCCAGGACATCACCCACAGCGAGGACCTGGACGCGGACCTGGAGCTGTTGCATCAGGTGGTGGCAGGTGAGATTGACGACTACACGCTCGAGAAGCGCTACGTGCATCGCGATGGGCATCTCGTGTGGGTGCGACTTCATGTCGCCCTGGTCACCGACGAGCAGGGGGACCCCCTGCATTTCGTGAGCCAGATCGTGGACATCTCGGCCGAACGTGCCCAGCGCGCCATGTTGGCGGACCTCGCGCTGCGGGACGCGTTGACGGCTGTCGCGAATCGCGGGGCGCTGTCTGAAGCGCTTGCAGCGGTTCCCCTCGGCGAGGCGTTCGACGTCGCGTTCGTCGACGTGGACGACTTCAAGAATGTCAACGACCAGTTCGGTCACGCCGGCGGGGATGAGCTCCTGATCGCCGTCGCCCGCCGGCTCGTGAACGAGGTCCGCCCGCGTGACGTCGTCGCGCGTGTCGGCGGCGACGAGTTCGCGATCCTGTTGCGGGACGTCGGCGACGCCAACGCCCTCAACGTCGTCGCGCAGCGGCTGCTGCAGGCGCTTTCCACGCCGTACAACATCGCCGGTCAGACGATTTCGGTGACGGCCAGTATCGGCATCGCCCGCGCCACGGATTCACGCGATGCTGAGCACCTGCTGGCGGCTGCCGACGTCGCTATGTACGGCGCCAAACGCAATGGGAAGAACGCCTTCCGCATCGTCGGTTGAGCCCGGCCCGGCCTGACGCCCGGTCGGAGGCCGCCGGTCAGAGGTCCTCAGGTCGGCGGTCGTCGGGAAAGTCGGGCACCTCGATCTCCGCGTCCGCGGCCAGCACCTGCGCCGCGTAGTCGTCGGCGACCTCGAGCACCCACGGGCCGAGCCGGATCGTGGGCCCGAGGGACGTGTCGAACGGGCCCATCTTCGTACGCACGTAGCGCGCGTAGACGCCCGTCGGCCGCCCCCGGAACATGGACAGCGAGATCAACGTGATCCAGTTGCGGGTGACCGCCATCAGGAACGGCTGCGTGGCGGCGCGTCCCGCTGCCAGCGAAGTGACCGGGAACAGGTAGTGGATGTCCTCGCCGGGCAGGAGTGCGGCGCACTTGGCACGGGTGGCTGAACTCAGTGATCCCATTGCTTCGGCCTCCCCGATTTACGTCAGCAGTCGACCTTGCATTTCGGTGTGTCGCCCGCAGCTGCGTGCGCGGCCGCGATCGCCGAACTCGGCGAGCGGCCGACGCCGGCCTGCCAGCTCGTCAGATATTTGTACGGCGAGATCCACCCGCGGCGCACCCACCAGATGCCGGGGGAGGTCGGCCACGAGAAACCGTAGTGCACGTGGGTGGCGATGCCGCGGGCGTCACCGGAGTTGCCGACCAGACCGAGCAGGTCGCCCGCGTTGACCCGAGTGCCGGGCGCGATGCCGGCGGCGATCGCGCTCAGATGCGAGCCGTAGTAGCGCACCCCGTCGTCCCCGACGATCGAGACGAACAGGCCGCCGCGGTCGGCGCCGCGATTGGTGGAGGACTTCCACTTGTCGGTGAAGCCGACCTCGTCCACGGTCCCCGCGGTCGCCGCCACGAAATGGCAGCCGCGCGCCGCGAAGATGTCCGCGGCGGGGTAGTCGTGGTGGTAGGCGCTGTAGGACACGTGGCAGCCGGCCACGGGGAACGCGTACGCCCCGGCGATGATCGGGTCCGGGCTGACCGTCGGCGCCTTCGTGGGCGTCTTCGACGTGCTGGGCGAGGCCGACGCCGTTGCTGTGCGGGTCGCGCTGGGCTTCGTGGTCGTGGGCGTCATCGTCGGTGTGGGCGAGACGCTCGGCCTGGCTGAGGCGGACGGGCTGGTCGAGGGCGACACCGGCGGGGACACCGAGGGCGTGGGGCTCGGCGTGCCGGGGTCAGTGGACGCGTCCGTCACCACCGGCGCGGAGGCCGCGGGTGGGGGCGGGGACGACGTACACCCGGCGACGACGAGGGCAGTGGTCAGCAGCAGGCCGGGGAACCGGACGAATCGGGGCACGCAGGGCAGCTTAGGGGCAGTCGTCCACATCCGCTGGTCACTCGGGGAAAGTCCCTCCGCGTCGCGCCGTACACTCTCGATGTTCCGTGCCGCGCCGCTTGCCGCGCATCCCAGCCGGACGCCGGAAGTCGTTGCAGGGCGTGCCTGCCGAACCGTTTGCGCGGGAGGTGTTGACCGCAGGTGGCAGGCCGGATTCGCGACGAGGACATCGCCGAGGTGCGGGAGCGCTCGCCGATCGCCGACGTCGTGGGTGAGCGCGTCCAGCTGCGAAACGCCGGGGGCGGCGAGCTCAAGGGCCTGTGCCCGTTCCACGACGAGAAATCGCCGTCGTTCCACGTAGCCCCGGCCCGCGGGTTTTACCACTGCCTCGCGGGTGACACGGAAGTGATCACGTGGGAAGGGACCCGCCCGATCAAGGAGTTGGCGGGCGGCATTCACCGAGTCCTGAGCCGCGACGGCCTCTGGGTCGACGCACCCTTCTCCTCGTACGGGGTTCAGCCCCTCATGCGGTTGACGCTGACGCGCAACTC